>NZ_CANLRP010000003.1 GCF_947493425.1 uncultured Microscilla sp.
GAGCCGTGTGATGGGAGACTATCACGCACGGTTCTGTGAGAGGTTCGGGGTGAAAATCCCCTTACCTACTCGACTTTATAGGGCTTAATAAGGCAGATATTTACTCGAATCAGCTACGGACTATGGACTAAATACTATGGACTATTGTTATGCTTATCTATGCAAAGAAACATCCAAAAGATCCATAGTATGGGTAATGAGTTTACCATCTCCCCAACCCTGGTGTCCAGGTACTACAGTTTCTACTTCTTTAAATTTGCTCTGTACTTTGAGCAATCCCTTTTTCCAAAGTTTGAGGTGGGCATCTTTGGTGTTGCCCAACTTGCGGGTGTCGGTGCTTTTAATGAATCCTCCTCCAAACAATACCTTTTGTCTGGTAAGGTATACCACAATATTGTCAGGCGTGTGCCCCCAACCAGGCGAGAAAATCTCAAGGTTATTATTTCCACAGTCAATTACCTGAGTTTTCTTTAATACAGGTTGTGGCGAAGGTAGCCCCGATTTTACGCTACGTTTGGCGGTAAGCTGGGTAGAAATCACTGGGATTTTTTCATCCAAAAAAGCCTGGATTCCTCCCGCACGACCATCACGGGCCTGGGTAATGATTACTTGTTTGATTGGCTTTTTAAGGTTGTTTTTTACCCAACCAATTATTTGCTTGGCTTGGTCGTCGTCCCAGGCAGTGTCAACGATCCATACTCCTTTGTTTGTTTTTACAATCAGGCCATTGGATGGAACCATAGTGTTGCCCATTTTTTTGTATGAGATATGCACATACACATTTTTTTCCAGTTTCTTTACTTTGATTTTTTGGGCATAGCAAGCATAACTTAGCAGGCTGAGTACTAATACAAAGCAAGTGGTTGTTAGTTTTGTCATTTTTGTTTGTTTTGGGTTTGAAAGCTCAAATTTCACTAAAAATGACCAGTATAGCTACCGTGATTGCTACTTATTTTGGCAATGTATGTTTATCCGAAACTTTGCCTCGAAACAATGGCGTAGGAGGGAACATAACTGGTGTATTAGGTTGAAATTTTATTTGGACAAAACGGTTTATTAATCAATAAAACACGCTAATATGCCAAGTAAACAAGCTTTATAGGTTGAATATTATACAATAATAAAAGATACTCTTTTCGCTTTAACTCTTTTTGTGACTATTTTGTTTTGTATTTTGCATTCGTTTTCTGGACCGACAACCTTGCCTTATCCTACTTTCGTACCTATGTTTTTACCCAAAAAATTACATCAGGATAAGTTTATCAACCCCCTGTTTTTCAGTCCCTTGCTTTATTTATGACCACAGTTGCCCTCTTTGGCAATGCTGTAATAATGGCTGGTAAAAAGAGGAATAGTGTATCATAATATTGAGATAGTATATTGATATATTAACTAATAAGGAGCTTACCTTTTATCGGATTTTGTCAAGCATAGTATCATTAATTAAAGCTTTTGCACGGTTTGCTGATACTATATTGATTTCAGATATAATTTTTTTGACAATCAAACAAAGTTATTCTTTATTGTGTTGCTTTTATAAAACAAACTCTTTATAATTGTACAAAGCATTTCGCTTTTCATCTCATAATGGAGAATATTAAGCATAACATATCGCCCCGATTTTATTATTATTGCCGATTTAGCTTCTGCTATTGGTGGCGTTAATTTATATTCTCTCATACACACATTGCCACCAGGCAGCCCATTCCGACCCGATTTTCTTTAAGAAATTCCTTATTACAATACTTGTATTTGTACACTGTTAGTTTTAAACAAAAAAACTAAACATATATATAAAACTCCTAAATTAATTTTCCTATGAAACTAGAATTAGATATTCACCCATTACAGAGCTGGATTCCGCATCAGGACAAGCCCTTGATTATTTCTGGTCCTTGTAGTGCCGAGTCTGAAGAACAGCTCGTAAACACTGCTAAACAATTGAAACCATTGGGTATCAACATATTAAGAGCTGGTGTGTGGAAACCACGCACGCGCCCCAATAGTTTTGAAGGCTACGGCGAACAAGCCCTAAAATGGTTGCAAACTGCCAAAAAAGAGGTGGAATTACCAGTAGCCATTGAGGTGGCCACTCCGCAGCACATAGAGTTAGCCCTTAAGCACGATGTTGATATTTTGTGGTTAGGTGCACGTACTACGGTAAACCCTTTTAATGTACAAGAGATAGCCGATGCCTTGAAAGGCGTAGATGTTCCGGTGATGATCAAAAACCCAATCAACCCCGATTTGGCGTTATGGATTGGAGCCATTGAGCGTATCTACAATGCAGGCATTCGCAAACTAGCCGTGATTCATAGAGGCTTCTCTACTTTCCAAAAATCAAAATACCGCAACGAACCTACCTGGCAAATACCCATTGAGTTAAAAACTATTTTGCCCAATATGCCCATCATTGGCGACCCTAGCCATATTGCCGGACGCAGAGACTTACTACAGGAAGTATCGCAAAAATCGCTGGATTTGAACTATGACGGGCTCATGATTGAATCTCATATTGATCCTGACAATGCTTTGAGTGATGCCAAACAGCAGGTAACACCCGATTCGCTCAGAAACATTTTAGGTGGTTTGCAAACCCGTATTTCCAGAGGCGAAAACCAAGATGCCGTGTTTTTGAATCAGCTGGAAGAGCTACGCAAGCAAATTGACAATGTAGACCGTGAGTTGATTGAGATTTTGAAGAGCCGAATGAATCTGGTAGAAAAAGCCTGCGAATACAAGCTACAGAACAATGTAACGATTTTTCAGGTAGAACGCTGGAACGACATTTTTAGAAGCCGCTCTGAGTGGGCACAAAAAATGAATCTAAAAGGAGACTTTATCTCTGAGATTTATAAACTCATTCACGTAGAGTCTATCCGTAGCCAAACCGAAGTAATGGTAAAGCGCGAAACAGTAGACAACTCTAAGTGAGCAAGAATAAAGGTTATTTTAAAAACTGATTGCATATAAGGGGGCTATCTTTACAATTGATTGTAAGGTAGCCTTTTTTACTTTAGAATGATGACATGATGGGAGGCATGAGAAAGACAAAAAAAACTCAGTAACCTTATGCCCTTGGGAATGAATAGTTACTGAGGATTGCTTGGTGTAATCGGCTACTATAACTGAATACCAATTACTGTAATATCATCTCGTTGGTCGGCATCTTGTTGATGCGCAATGAGTTTTTCGTGTAAGATTTGCTTTTGTGTTTCAAAAGGCAAATTATAATTTTCGTGTATGATATGTTTGAGGTATTTCTCGCCAAAACGCTTACGTCGTGGGTTGGGGTTATCTAAAATACCATCTGTTGTAAAATATATTTTTGTTCCTTTCTTGAGTCTTACTGGTTGGTTAGAGAATGTACGGTAGTTTTCGCGTTGCCATCCACCTATCGACTTTCTATCCCCTTTGATTACCTTCATTTCTCCGTCTTCTTCTATATAATAGATGTTTTGTTTGGCGGCTGAGAATATAATGTCAAATTCTCCATTAGGCAACTCTTCTATTCTTGCCATACTTACCACCATTCCGTCTCCGGTGTTGGCCTCTTTTTGGCGTAGTCGAGCCCTGATACCAATGTGCAAGTGTTCAAGAATTTTGCCTGGTTCCAATATCTTATGTTCGCTCAGGGTACGGTTCAAAATACTACTACCAATCATGGACATCAATGCACCTGGTACTCCATGACCAGTACAGTCAACAATGGCAAGGTAAATCATTTTGTCTGATACCTGGCGGAACCAGTAGAAATCGCCCGAAACAATGTCTTTGGGCATGTACAATACATAATAGTCAGCAAACGAAGTGTCCATTTCTTCTTTTTTAGGCAAAATGGCGGTCTGAATATTCTTTGCATAGTTGATACTATTGGTAATCAACTTATTTTTTACTTCAAGACTTTTACTTTTTTCTTGCAATGCCTCCTGGGTAGTTTGCAGCTCTTCCATGTTTTGCCTTAGCTCTTCCTCAGTGGTTTGCAGTTGGTTAATCGTATCTTTTAAGCCTTGTTCTTGTGCCTGTATTTTTTCATAAGCTTTTTTGAGTACCCGTTCGTTGGCAGCCATTTTCTTATTTTTGCGTTCAAGCTCATCTTTGGCGTCTTCCAGTATTTGCGATTGCTTCACAATTTCTTCGTTTTTCTTGCGAATTTCGCTTTCACTTTCTTTTACTTGCTCATACGCCAGTTTCAGTACTTTCTCGTTGGCGGCTAGTTTTTTGTTGGCACCTTCAATTTCTATTTGTTTACGCTCCATTGCCTCTTGAGTAGCTTTTAGCTCCTCCATATTTTGGCGTATTTCTTCTTCTTGGGCTTTAAGTTCTTCGTTTTTCTGTTTGATTTCCAGTTCACGGTCTCTGGCTTTTTTATAGGCTTTTTTGAGTACTTGTTCGTTTACTTCCAGTTTTTTCTTGGCTTTTTCAAGTTCTCGTTGTTTTTCGCTCATTGCCTCCTGAGTAGCCTGGAGCTCTTCCATATTCTGGCGCATTTCTTCTTCTTGTGCCAGCAGCATTTCTGTTTGTTCAGTTTTTTCTTCCAGCGATTTTTCTATCTGCTTCTTCTGTTCTTCTATCTGAGCTGTTTTGTTTTCTACCTCATCTTGTGCAGCAATGAGCTTCTGCATGTTTTTGTTCAACTCCTCTTCTCGCAGTTGTAGCTGTTTTTCCGACTCTCTGGACTTTTGAAGCAGGCTTTTGGTTTTATGATTCGACTTAACACTTGATATGGTGATGGCAATGGCCTCGGCAAGGTGTTCTACAAAAGTGACTTCAAAATCTTCAAAAACTTTAAAAGATGAAATCTCCAGCACTCCTTCTACAGTTTCTTGTATGGTCAAGGGTACAATTAGTACATTGTTAGGGGCAGCTTTACCAGTGATAGAGCCAATATAACCATAATCTTTAGGTATGTCTGAGATATGAATTGTTTTGCCCTGTCTGAACGCTTGTCCGGCGAGTCCGTGGTCAATTTTGATAGTTTGTTGGGTAGCGTCTTTATCTATGCCATAGTGAGCCAATAAGCTCAGTTCATCCTCTTTGTCTTCTGACAACATATACAGGGCACCCTGGTTGGCGCTCATGTACTCTACCACACCTATAATCACTTCATCTCCTACTTTCAGTAAGTCTTCTTGTGAACGCAGTACTTCCGAAAATTTAGCCAAACCGTCGCTCACCCAATTATTCCGATCCTGAATAGTGGCACTTCGCTGAAGGTTATCCCGCATTTTAATGAGGGTATTGCCTAATACAATGTCGGGTTTAAATTTGGTTTTTGCCGAGTAATCGCCTGTACCTACCTTGTCAGCAAAGTTTACCATTTGGCTAATGTTGATGGTAAGCTCATTAATTTCATGGGTAATTTCGCCAATCTCATCGTCCGATTTAGTTTCAATTATTTCAGGGATATTACCCTTCATCAACTGTTTTACATTATTGCGGAGCGTAGACAAACGATTCACGATTCTGCGGCTTGATATACCAACAATTAAAAACACTGTAATCAATATAAACGTGAGCCCTACCAACACCAGGTTAATACGTAAGCTACTGGTGACATTGAGTTGGCCTTTAGGTATTTTATAAAGCAGCACCAGGTAATTGTTAGCAGCGTCTTTATTGGGTACAATCTTACTTGAGGTATAAAGGTGACCATCGACAATTACAGGTTCGTTGTAATGAGTAGACAATAGCTTTTGTACCTGGTCAGGGGCTCTCTCCGAAATATTATGGGTAGGCATTTTCAAGTCTTTGCCCCATAATAAAGTATTGTTGGTATGGTATACGTAGTAGCCCTCAGAGGTAAGCAACGACAAGTTTGTATGAGATTTGTTTTTGATAACTTTATTGTCATTTTTTTCCCAGGCTCTTAAGTTTTCTAGCAAAAGGTTTAGGTCAAGGTCAACCACAATCATTCCTGATTTTTGGTCATTTTTGTCCATTACCGGAGTTGCATAAGTTAAGGTAGGTTGGCTAATATCGGGAGCTTGTTTGTGGTCTTTTTTTAGGTAAGGGGTTGTATGATAAAATTGCCCTTCCTGAAGTTGTCTGGTTTTCACAAAAAACTCTTCTCCTTTGCAGTTTTTCAATGCCTGACGTTCGGTGCTATTTGCGTTGCCGTTTTTGTAGTCTACCTTGATCAACTCTTGTCCGTTTTGATCTATAAAACGAATCTGGCTAAATACTTTTCGGGTGCGGGCAAGTTGTTGAAAAGTTTGAGTTAAAGTATGAAGCGATTCTGAAGTACCGCCTTTGGTGGTGGTATCAGCTGATAGTTTGTTCAATTGCGATAAGCGACTCAAGAATAATAAGTCGGTTTGGGCACTTTGAAAAAATTGCTCTACTTGGGTTGCTTCATTTTTAATTTCACTTTTAGATTTTCTTTTTGCCTGATCATATAAAGCATCAGTAGCGTATTTGTCAGATAAAATGACATAAGTAGCCACAGATAAGACCAATAGTACTATCACTGGCAGCGCTAACTTTATGCTTATATTTAGATTACGAAATAACTTTAGCATTGTAAAATGGATGACTCACAAAATAAGTTAATGAATTCTAAGAATTTAGTAAGGTACGATTGTTTCGTTGATAGGTTATGTAAAAAGTCGTGCCATAGTTGAAAATTTAATTTAGGAAATTACATAAGCAATAATAATCAATAAGATACATTTTGTTTTATAAAATAATAAATAAGCATCAGTTTTTTTCTGATGTTGTAGCTATACCAATAAGATTATGTGGTGACAAATTGGAAATAATAAAAAAACAAACTTTTGCAATGCTTTTGGTCAAAGGCTTCTAAATATACACTTATACAACATAAGTTCATTGTAGTGATAAACTTTATTTTTTCTTTATATGCTATTTATTATCAGATAGCTAATTAATAAAAATGCCTGAATGCAACCTAATAATTACAAAAGTTTTATTAAAATAAAAATTAAAAAAGATGAGTGAATTGTTACATTACCAAAAACTAAAACTCACTACGTAGAATGATTGTTTGACAAAATTGCAATGATAAAAAAGAGATTGAAAAGTTTTGGGTACGCAGGCAAGGGGATCAGGTTTTTTTTTGTGACCCAACCACATGCCAAAATACATACCGTGATGGCGCTCATAGCAATAGTATTGGGCATTGGGTTTGACATTGCCAGAACCGACTGGTTGGCAATTGTAGTAGCTATAGGATTAGTATTGGTAGCCGAAGCTACCAATACTGCTCTTGAAGAGTTGGTCAATTTTGTGTCTCCCGATTATCACAAGCAGGCAGGCATTGTAAAAGATATAGCCGCCGGAGCCGTATTGTTGGCTGCTATCACAGCTTTAGTAATAGGAGTGTTGGTATTTTTGCCCAAAATAGTCAAACTTATACAAATTTAGACGCTTTGGCAAGATCATCAGCCGTGTCTATCGACAAGGTACTCATCTTGCTAATGCCTACTTTGATACGATAGTGCTCCAGCCAACGTACTTGCTCTAGTCCTTCGGCTATTTCAAGGGCTGACATAGGCAACTGCGATATATTGGCCAATATGTTGGTTTTAAAACCATAAATTCCCAGGTTTTTATAATAGGGATGTAGTTTTAGCCATTGAGGTTGAATCTTATCCTTATAATAAGGAATAGGGCTTCGGCTGATATACATTGCCTCAAAAGTTTTGGCATTAAATACTACCTTTGCTTCCTTGTGGTCAAACAACTCGTCATAGTCTTCAATTCGACTTACCAAAGTTCCAATCTCGGTTTTAGGATCATTGAACAAGCGCGCCAATTCATCTATTTGGTCTGGGTTGATAAATGGCTCATCTCCCTGAATATTGATACACACATCGTATTCTTTTTGAAACCTGAGCGCAACCTCAGCACATCGGTCGGTGCCTGTAGGGTGGTTGAGTGAGGTCATAATGGCCTCACCGCCAAAATCTTTTACGTGTGTAAAGATTCGCTCATCATCGGTGGCTACTATTACCTTGTCAAGTTTTTGTGCTTTGCTTGCTTGCTCAAAAACCCTTTGTACCATTGTTTTGCCGCCTATATCTATCAAAGCCTTGCCACGCAGACGTTGCGATCCATAGCGGGAAGGAATAATTCCTAGTATTTTTGTCATGTAAAACTATTATTTTTGATCTTTTTAAAAAATGGATAAACCCTGTTTGTTGGTTTTGTAAGTAGTTAAAAATCAATGTTCTACGAAATCGTTAGTAACTTTTCAAGCAACTATATACTTGTTACTTGTAACCAAAAAGCTTGAGGCTGCTTACCTACATCAGTCCGTTGGCAGTCCATCCCCCGTCTACGTTAATATCTTGTCCGGTGATGTATACCGAAGCATCAGACGCTAGAAATATGGCAGCCCCGGCCAGGTCTTCAGGGGTTCCCCAACGCTTGATCATCATGTGGGCTTCGCGGGCTTTACGTTTTTCGGGGTCATTAAAGCTACCAATCGTCATTTCTGTTTTGATGTATCCAGGGGCTATATTGTTGGCTCTTACTCCATACTTACCCAAGTCACGGGCAAAAGCTTTGGTCATTAAACGAATACCTCCTTTAGACGCTACATACGCTGGGTTGGCAGGAAACCCCAGGCTTGCACCTAAACTACTAATGCTGATAATACTACCTCGTTCCATTTTTTTCATGTGTTCGGCTGCTTCTCTGGTCCAGCCAAAGGCAGCTGTAAGGTTTACCTCAATGGTTTTGTCCCAGGCATCGCGTGGGTACTTGCCTTCTTCTACATGGGTAACTCCGGCATTGTTTACCAAAATAGGTGTCTTTTCGCAATTGGCGTAAGCCTTGGCGCACACCTCTTCCTGAAGTTTTTCGTCGGTTACATCACCCACTATTTGATGGAAACCTTCTGCTTCTACGTTCTCTTTATGTTGTAAATCTATGCTGTATATTTCAGCACCAAATTTGTGTAATCCTTTAGCTATTCCGAAACCATTACCTCGACCAGCACCAGTTACAATGGCAACACAACCTTTTAAACTAAATAAGTCTTGCATATTTCTATGGGTATGTCTGATTTGTTGTAAAAATGGCAATTACGTGAATTTCAAATTCTTTTGCTTGTATGATTCGCACAAAATTATCTAAAGTATTCGTGTATAGGCTTTTTTGGGCTGTTATACATATCAATAGCTGTTTATTCATTGCAGGTTTTGCTCCATTATGGGCGCAAAGTGAAGAGACTTACGATGTGGCTCATCGCTATAGTGTGGCAGAGCTCAAAGAAGATTTTAAGTTGGTGCGTAAAGTATTGCAACAAGCCCATCCTGGGGTGTATTGGTATACCAAACCTGAGGTTTTTAAGCAAAAATTTGACAGTGCATATCTTCAGCTCAACCGGGCAATGACCGAAGTAGAGTTTTATCGTTTTCTTTCGCCTTTGGTTGCCCTTGCCAACTGTGGCCATACTGTACTCGACCCTTCTGAGGAATACCAAAATCAAGGCAAACGCTTTCCACTAGATATTAAGTTTGTAAACGATAAAGTATATTTATTGCATAACTATAGCGAAGACTCTACTTTGCAGATGGGGTCGGAGTTATTGGAGATTGAAGGACAGCCCATCAAAAAAATTGTAGCGAAACTACTGCCTACAATTAGCTCTGATGCAAACAACGAAATATTTAAGTATGGAACTCTGGAAGAAGATTTTCAAAACTATTATGACCTGTTTATTGGCAAGCCAGATACTTTTTTACTAAAGTGTCGTTCGCCACAAGGCAAAATATTTACCACCAAAGTGGCCGCTTCTGACGACCCCATGCTGAAACGCTATCACAAACGCTCAGCCATAGAGGTTGGAACTTACCCACTGCGTTACAAAGAAATAGACTCGTTGAGTACTGCTGTAATGAAAATCACCTCATTTTATCCTACCGAAATCAAAGAAGGTGGGCAACGTTTTTCGCGCTACCTCAGGCGTAGTTTTAAGAAAATACACCGCCACAAAATTCAAAACCTCATCATAGACTTAAGAAACAATGCTGGTGGAGAAATGCTGTATGCCAACGGTTTGTTTGCCTACTTGTATGGCGAGCCTTACATGTTTCTTGACCGTATAGAGGTAGCCACCAATAAGCCGTTAGATTTTTTGAAGTATACCAATTGGGATAAGATTGATATTCATGATACCAAATACCTGGAAGAGCAAGCGCAAGACTCAACAATAAAAAAAGACGGGGTAAATTATGTAGTAAAGACCAATTATTATGATTTTCTAGAGATTCAGTATCCACGACGCAAGCGGGTGTTTAAAGGCAATGTGTATGTATTGATGAACCGCAAAAGCTATTCGGCTACCTGTCTGTTTGCGTCATTGTTGTACTCTACCGAGCGGGCTACCTTTATAGGCGAAGAAGCCGGAGGAGGCGCGCAAGGCTTGAACGGGGGTACATTTTTGGATGTAACCTTGCCTCACACTTACCTCAATCTGGTAGTACCTTTGGAAAAATGGGTAAAGATTCCTCAAAACTATCCTCACCTAAACCGAGGAATTATTCCGCATTATGTGGTGCAGCCTTCTATCATGGAGAGGGTAAACAAAGAAGACAAGGTGATGGAGTTTACCTTGCAAAAAATAGCCAAAAGCCCAAAAAAATAGGAGGAGTAGATTTACACGATTGGTTTTTAGCAAAAAAAAGAAGCCTTAAGACAACTTTTTTGCTCTTAAACCTGTCAGGACATAGTATAAAGGTATACTTTATATACTCGACTTTTTGAAACAAAACTTTATCTGACAATTATACTAAGTTTTCAAGCCCATCATCAACGCTTACCTTTTACACACAAAGCAAATAAACACCTATAACTTTTATAAAAACATCCTTGGGAAAAGACTGTCTGTAATTGAGTTGTTTCTTTGAATATCAAACTAAAACAGCAAAATCGCTACAGAAAAGTACATGTAAAAGAGTACAAAATGAGTAAAAAACCCTTTTATAAGTTATAGGAACAGACTATTTCCTTACAAACATACAACCTTAATAAACACACATTGGGAGTGTTGGCTCACTTGCACAAGTCCCATTTACAACACTGGAAAAATAATTACGAATGAATGTCATGTTTAGAATAATACCGAAAATTAAGCCATTTACTTTACGTGTTATACTCTCGCTTACACTAATCATCACCACGTTGGGAGTTTGGGCACAGCCTACCTTCAATAGTGCCGAAATACAAGCCAATTTTCCTGGTTGGGTATTGGTCACATTTAATACCAGTGACAACATGACCAGCAATGATGGAGGCACTGGTTTTACAATTAGAGTAAATAGCGTTACCGCTACAATTGCTCAATTTGAGTATACAGGATTAGCTGGTGTGCCTACTAATCAATTATGGTTTAGGTTGTCTTCTCCAGTGAAGTTTGGACAAACTGTTACCATTGAATACGATGACTCTGGCGATACAAGAGAAAACACCTCAGGAAATCAATTAGCCGCTTTTGCTGCACAGGCGGTTACCAACAATGTCACTGCCGTTACCTTAGCGCCCCTCCACAGCACCACCAATGTAAACCCCAATGCTAACTTTACCCTCAATTTTGGTGGCACCAATGTGCAGGCCAATACTGGTAATATTACCATTCGCCCATTGAGCCCGGCAGGTACTGATATCACCATTCCGGTAGGAGATGCCCAAGTAAGTATTGTAAACGATGTGGTCACTATTAACCCTACTGCAGACCTGAACCCAGGTACTCAATACGAAATATTCTTTGTCGATGATGTGTTTCGCACCACTTCCAATAGTGCATTGGCAGGCATTGCACCTGGCAATTGGCAGTTTACTACTGGTGGGGCCACTATTACAGGTTTTTCACCAATAGATGGAGCAACAGGAATTGATGTGTTTTCAAACCTTCAGGTCACTTTTTCGGACAATGTGACTGCCAACACAGGTAACATTGTGATTAGAAACACCACCGATGGAGTAGATGAGCACACCATTAGCATTACCGACGGCACCCAAATAAGCATTACCAATAATGTATTGACGATTGACCCTGCTACTGACCTAAACCCAAGCAAAGATTATGAAGTGACCATGACAGCAGGTACATTGCTCAAATCTGCTGATGGAATGAACGCCGCTGGCATTGCTGTAACTGACTGGAACTTTACTACTGCTGCATTGCCTGCCTTTGCTACTACCACATTTAACCCAGTAGATGGCGCTACCGATGTGGCAAAAAATGCTAACATTACGATTACCTACAATGCTTCTATAGTAGCCAACACGGGTAACATTGTCATTAGAAACACGACCGATGGGGTAGATGAGCATACCATTAGCATTACCGACGGCACCCAGGTAAGCATTACCAATAATGTATTGACGATTGACCCTGCCACTGACCTCAACGCCAATAAAGATTATGAAGTAACTATGGTTGCCGATGTGGTACGCCGTGCTTCTGATAATACGGCGGCTCCTGCCTTGGCAAGTGGAGATTTGAATTTTGGTACAGCCATTACCATTGTAAGCATTAGCCCAACCAATGGAAGTACTAATATAGCTACCAATGCTTCTTTTGTAATCACCTTTGACGCAGATGTAACGGCGGGTACGGGCAATATCAGGTTAGCCGACCTCACCAATGGTGGCACCACCAATATCAATGTAAGTGCATTGGCATTTGCCGGAAACACCGTGACCATTACCCCTACCTTAAACCCTAATACCCAATATGAGCTACGTTGGGCAGCAGGTAGAATCAATGCGAGTGGAGGGGCTGGGTCTACAGTGCCAGTGGTATCTACGGGTGAGTGGGTTTTTACTACAGTATCAGGTATAAGCCCCAATACATTGAACCCAACCAATGGGGCAATAAACATAACCCCTGGAGCTACCAACCTGAGCCTTACCTATTCGGCAACTGTACAAGCAGGCACGGGCAACATTGTATTGACTAATTTGACTGATGGAAGTTTTGAAAATATCGATGTAACAGGAGGTAATGTAAGTATTGCTGGCGCCACTGTGACCATTACCCCTCCTAGTGGACTTACTGCTAACAAACTGTACGAAGTAACGATTCCGGCAGGAGGGTTTGTGGCCGCCACGGGTGCCAATGCTCCAGTACCTGCCCTTATTGCGGGCAACTGGAGGTTTACTACCAGTTCGGCAATCAGCATAAACACGTTGACTCCTACGCATAACGGCATCAATGTAGCTACGGTGGCAAATTTGGTCATTGATTTTTCGGGCAATGTGCAGGCAGGTACAGGTAATATTGTAGTAACCCCAATTACTCCAGCAGGAGCCGCACAAAACTTTGATGTGAATACATTGGTGACCATTGCCGGGGCAAAAGTTACGGTACCCAATGTAAGCTTAAATGCGAATACGCTGTACGAGGTAACTTTTGTGAATGGCGTATTGAAAGATGCTACTGCCCCCAACAGTGATGTGACAGGCGTTACTACAGGCAATTGGCGTTTTACTACTACCTCGGGCATTACGGGTACCCCTACTACGCCTGCTGACAATGCCAATAATGTAGCGTTGAATACGAACCCTTTGATTACCTACTCGGCTGACATTCAGAAAAATACTACAGGTAATGTCACCATTACCCCAATTAACCCAGCAGGTGCCGCTACTGTTCTCCCAATCACCGATGGAAGCATTACTGTACAAAATGGCAATGAATTGTTGATCACCTTGCCTGATTTTAACCCCAACACCGAGTACCAAATCACTGTTGATGATGGAGCGCTCAAGGCGGCCACTCAGGCACAAGCCGAAATAAATGGAGTCACGGCTGGCAATTGGACATTTACCACTGTAGGTGGGGTAAGTATTACTTCCCCTACAGTAAACGCCTGTGTGGGAGGTGGTTTTGTCGACATTGATCCTATTGTAATCACTGAGGGATCAGCTTCTTCGTTTGCTACGGGCGCTACCCAAACTTTGGTTTTAACGGTGCCTTCTAACTATACAATGCAGGGAGGTACAGGATCGGTGATTGTAACTGGGGCAGAAATAAGTAATTCCAGTATAAGCGTGACTGCCAACCTCATTACGGTACAATATGATATAACAGGAGGTACCAACATCAACTCAATTGTGATCAGTGGGCTTAAGATAAGAGCCGACAATGCCGGAGCGGGCAATATCACCAATAACGGAACAGGGTCGGCAGTGCAACAAGGCAATAGTAACGGAACAATACATGCGGTATTAAACTCTCCAAACCGTCCTACGGCTCCTACCTTAAGCAATACGGCGTTTACTTTTTGCCAAAATACCAATATCAATGCCCAAACAGTGACGGCAATTGGAGGAGGCACCTATACCTGGTACGACAATGCCGCTTTGGCCAATGTGTTGTACACAGGAGCCACGCCAAATTTAGTAAGTAACCTGGGCGCATCAAGTGCGAATGTGGGCACTACTACCTATTATGTTACGCGTAGTGATGGTACCTGTGAAAGTGCGTCTGCTACAGTCACTGTTACGATTGATACTAAGCCTGTAGCATCGTTGGTAAGTAGCGATGCTGACAATGTAATATGCGAAGGCGAAACGGTCACTTTTACTGCTATATCAACCCCTAGTGCCGGGGCTAATTATATCTTTAGGAATGGAACAACTGTTTTACAAAATTCAGGAAGCAATACTTATTCAAGCAATACGTTTACCTCTGGAAACATTACAGTAGAGGTAACAGTCAATGGTTGTACGACTACTTCTGCTGCCATTGCTCTTACTGTCAATGGGTTGCCAGATGTAGGATACATTGAATCTATCAATAGTAGTTTTCCTAATAATCAAACAGCGGCCGTGCCTTTAAGCGATGGCGATGAAACTACGCCTACTTATGGTGGCACAGTAGGAGGAAACATCGTAGCCACTACAGTGGGTACCTACTCAGGGCCGGGCGTAGTAGGCACTAATTTTTACCCTGATGTAGCGGGTGACGGTGACCATTTGATTACTTATACCTATACAGACCCTGCTACAGGATGCTCCAATAGTACCACTTTTACCTACAATGTGTTTAACCCTAATGGCGCTATAGTAGGCTTGAACACCTCTTACTGTATGGGTGATGCCCAAACTGGCAACCTGACCCCTAGCCCCAACACTTCTATTTTTCCGAACCAGATAAAGAAGAAAGTTAAACTCGGGTTCATATCTGTTAACATTACTTATGAGAAAACAACCTCTTTTACTGTTCAAGGTACAGGTGTTGTAGGTAGTGGTCCTTACCGATTTAACCCTGTTACATTAGGCAGTTATGATATTACTATAAAAGTACGTTATAACCGTAGTTCAGGATCTCCGTCTGTGGGGAGCTCGTATATTGAGAAAGAGGTTCGGGTAGGGGTGACCGTTTCGCTCTTGCCCACCTTAGTACTTGGAGGGTTGGCAAGCCAGTATTGTACAGACGTAGCTTCAGTAAATCTTGACTTACGGGCCAATGGTAATAGTGTATCTAGTGGGTTTACAGTAAAATATAAGAAAAACGGCAGTGCTACCGTCAACTCTTTTGCTGCCAATGTAAAAAACTTTAACCCTGCTACTTTGGGAGCAGGCAACTACGAAATCTTTTTTGATTATACCGACCCTTCTACGGGTTGTTCTAACACTTCGTCCTCCTCATTTTTTAACATTTATGATGTGCCCGTTCCTTCGTTTGCCTTTCCGGCCAGTGACAATACCCATTGTGTAGATGTAACCAGTCTGGCAATGGTACCAAGAGATGGAGGAACCATCATTACGGGTGCTAACCTGGGCGGATTAATATTTGAAATACAAAAAAACCAAACTGGAGCTTATGCTCAGCTAGGAGCTGGTGTAACCAATATTAACCCTTCGGTTTACGGAGTGGGAGATCATAATGTAAGAATGAAGTATACCAATAGCAATGGATGTACAGTGACTACCGGCGATCAAGTACTTACTGTATACGCCCTGCCTGTGCCTAATTTTACTGTGGGAGGCAGCGGTAGTTATTGTGTAGACGTAACTTCTGTTACTATGGTGCCACGCGATGGAGGGGTGAACATTGTGGGAGCAAATCTGAACAATGTAATATTTGCTATAGATCAAAACTCTACAGGAGCATTTGCAAATCAAACTGCGGGTGATGTCACCTTTGACCCTAGTGCGTTGGGAGTAGGTACCCATCAAATCCGTTTTACTTATACCAATGGCAATGGGTGTGTAGCAACTTCAGCTCCTACTACTATTACTGTTCTGCCTTTACCTGACCCCAACTTTGCTGAGTCTAACCTGGTGTATTGTGCCGATGTAACCAGTGCTACATTGACCTTGAGAGATGGAACCAATAACTTGATTACGACCCAATTAAATAACGCGAATATAGAAATTGATAAAAACTCCTCAGGTGCTTTTGCTCCACCACCGCCCGGAAGCATTACCAAAAATATACCTGCTTCGAGTGTCACACTTAATCCCCAGTTATTAGGAGCTTCTTTGGCGGGCAATCCACACCTGATTCGCTTTACTTATACCGATGGCAACAGTTGTCAGAAAACTTCTGCTACATTAAGTGTCACGGTCAATGCTTTGCCTGCGCCTAACTTTACATTGGCAAGCGGGTCGGCCCCTTTTATATACTGTGTAGATGCTACCCAGCAAGAGCTGGTGATACGCGATGCAACGGCTACATTGAGTGCAGCAGAGCTTGCCAATGCAGTGTTTGAAATAGATAAAGGAGCTGGCTATACAGCTAACAATGGGGAAGTAAATGTTGATTTGACCAATGGCAAAGCTTATATAGTGCCCAGTATATTAGGGGTTTCTGCGGGTACTCCTCACAAAATACGGTTTACTTATACCAAAGCCAATGGGTGTAAGCTTACCTCTACTCACTTAAATATTACGGTTAACCCCTTACCTCAACCCAATATTACTGGGGTAGTTTCGGCGGGCTATTGTGTAGATTTGACTACGGCTACTATCAACTTACGGGACAATTTAACTGCCTTGACTGCGGCTCAGTTGAGCGGAGGCAGGGTCACTTTTGAGGTCAAAAAGAATTCTGGTAGTTTTGCCGCCCCCACCAACGGAGAAGTAAGCATTGCTGGAGCAGCGGTATCTATTCACCCTGATAAAATAGGCGTAGGAAATCACGAATTGCGTTTTACTTATACTGATGACAATACTTGTGTGCAAACCTCAACTGCGGTAGCAGTAGTTGTACACGCTTTGCCTGATCCTAACTTTACGGGGCTAAGTGCCCAATATTGTGTAGACAATGGCACAGTAACTTTTGTACCCAGAAACGGAACCACGGTGATCAATGCCTTGGGTAATGTTACTTACGCTATGAACACCAATGGGGGCGGTTGGGTAAACAACCCTGGTGCCATCAATGTAAATGTGGGTGCCAACACGGTCACCTTTAACCCGGCAACCGCTGGTGCGGGTACTCACCTCATCCGCTTTACTTATACCGATGGCAATGGTTGTGTGCAAACCTCTACCCCCGAAACTACTGTAATTCACGCCTTGCCCCAGCCTAACTTTACCATTGCGGGCAATGTTACTACTTATTGTATAGATGCTGTCAGCCCCTTGCTTACACTCAGAGACAACACAACCACCCTTACCGCTGCCCAGTTAAACAATGTGACCTTTCAGGTGGACAAGGGGCAAACAGGTACTTATGTAGCCAATAGTGGAGAAATAAGTGTGGATGTAGCCAACAATCAGGTGTTGCTTAATCCGGCAGTGTTGGGCGTGGGTATCCACAACATTCGTTACGTTTATACCGATGGCAATACTTGTGTGCAAACTTCGGCATTTATGGCTATTACTATTAATCCCTTGCCCCAGCCCAACATTACGGGGGTAGTGACTACTGGCTATTGTGTAGATTTGACTACGGCTACTATCAACTTACGAGACAATTTAACTGCCTTGACCGCGGCTCAGTTGAGCGGAGGCAGGGTCACTTTTGAGGTCAAAAAGAATTCTGGTAGTTTTGCTGCCCCCACCAACGGAGAAGTAAGCATTGCTGGAGCAGCGGTATCTATTCACCCTGATAAAATAGGCGTAGGAAATCACGAATTGCGCTTTACTTATACTGATGACAATACTTGTGTGCAAACCTCAACTGCGGTAGCAGTAGTTGTACATGCTTTGCCTGATCCTAACTTTACGGGGCTAAGTGCCCAATATTGTGTAGACAATGGCACGGTAACTTTTGTACCCAGAAACGGAACCACGGTGATCAATGCCTTGGGTAATGTTACTTACGCTATGAACACCAATGGGGGCGGTTGGGTAAACAACCCTGGTTCTATCAATGTAAATGTGGGTGCCAACACGGTCACCTTTAACCCGGCAACCGCTGGTGCGGGTACTCACCTCATCCGCTTTACTTATACCGATGGCAATGGTTGTGTGCAAACCTCTACCCCCGAAACTACTGTAATTCACGCGTTGCCTCAGCCTAATTTTACCATTGCGGGTAATGTCACAGCATATTGCCGCGATGCAGCCAGCCCAGCACTTACCCTGACTGATGCTACCACTGGCACAACATTGAACAATAATGCTGGAGGAGAGTTAGGCCGAGTGGTTTTTCAGATTGACAAAGGGCAAACAGGTACTTATGCCAACAATAATGGAGAAATAAGTATTTTGCCTGCTACCAACCAAGTGCTGCTTAACCCGGCGGTATTGGGCGTAGGTGTTCATGATATTCGCTATGTATACACCAATGCCAATACTTGCGTGGCTACTTCTAATACGTTGACAATCACTATCCATGAATTGCCTTCGCCAGTAATCAATGGCATAGATGCTACGGGTTATTGTGAAAGTGAAACATCGGCTACACTGACCCTAAAAGATGGAAGTACCGATATTAATATAAGTGCTATCAATGTGGTGTTTACGGTAGACTTGAACCAATCGGGCACGTTTACGACGCCACCTGCCGGAAGCATTACCCCTCACATTGGCAGCAACACTGTAACACTCAACCCAAGCCTGATTCCGGTAGGTGTTCATAAAATAAAGTATACTTATACCGATGGCAACAGTTGTGTGGCTACCTCAAGCACACTTGTTACTTTTGAGATACTTAAACTGCCTACCCTTACTTTTACTGGACTGGACGCCACTTATTGTAATGATATAAACTCGGTACAACTAAGGGCATTTAACAATGGAACTGTGTTGGCACCACCCAGTGGGGCTTTTAAAATAAGCACCGATAATGTCAACTTTTCGGCCAACTCAGCTATTGACCCTAATACTCATATTTTAGATCCCACCAAACTTACGCCTGGGGTTTACTGGGTTCGCTATGATTATACCGATGGTTTGGCTTGTGCTAACATCTCTGGATCGCAACAGTTTGAAGTATTTTTCTCTCCCAGTGACTTGGACTTTACCTTCAACAACACCTGCTTTGGCGACAATGTAACATTCAACGCCACTGCTACAGGCATTACTACGGGTTGGAAGTGGGAATGGACATTTGGTGATGGAGGAACTTCTAACGTTCAAAACCCTAGCCATAAATACCCTACTTTTGCTGGTTTTCAGGTAACCCTGACTGCCACCAACCAACATGGCTGTCAGTTTACTATTACCAAAACTGTAACAGTGACACCAGTACCTACGGCTGACTTTGGCTCGGCTGGTTTCTGTTTGGGAGGCACTACCCAATTTACCGATCAGTCTACAGTGTCACAACCAGGCAATATTGTAAAATGGAATTGGGATTTTGGCGATGGCACCACCTCTACTTTACAAAACCCTACCCATATGTATGCTGCGGCAGGTACTTATGTGGTTACTTTAAGAGTGGAAACTCAGGGTAGCATAAGTAATTGTGTTGATCAAATCACCAAAACAGTATATATTTTCCCTTATGTAACAGTGTCTAATACCCAAAACTATTTTGAGACTTTTGACGCCAACAATGGGGGCTGGATTCCTGCCGGAACTAATTCAAGCTGGCAACACGGTACACCTTCGGGTAGCACTTTTGACGCCACCAGTAGTGGGGTTTGGGCTACCAACCTGAGTGGAGCTTATAACAACAATGAAGTGTCTTATGTAGAAAGTCCTTGTTTTAATATTGATCAGATGTTGCGTCCGGTGATCAATTTCAGGTATTGGGTTAATACAGATGTTAATTTTGATGGAGCGGTGCTACTTGCTACGCTTGACGATGGCGTAACCTGGGAAGTGGTAGGCAAAGTAGGGTCGGGCATTGCCTGGTACAATAAAACAGGAATTTTGGGCAACCCTGGTACACAAAGTGCTGCCCAGCCAAGCTGGAATGGTAATATTATAGGTTGGGCAGGTGATACTGATACTACCTGGAATGTGGCTAAGTTTCCTTTGGATGAATTAAAAGCCCGCCTAGACGCCAGTGCTACTGATAATTTAAAAACGATTCGTTTCCGCATAGCTTTTGGGAGCGACGCCAGTAACCCTATTGGTTCTAATTTGGATGGCTTTGCTTTTGACAATGTGTTGATTGGAGAAAGAAACCGGGTAGCTTTGTTAGAACACTTCACCAATAGCTCTAACGCTGCTGCCAATACCGAAAATGACTTTATCAACACTTTTACTGAGGGACGCACCCCCGAAGTGGTCAATATTCAGTACCACACCAAGTTTCCGGGCGATGATCCATTGAATAATGACAATAACGCCGCACCTAGTGCACGTGCGTTGTATTATGGAGTGGCAGTTACTCCAAGAACCGCATTGGATGGCTCTACCCGTGACTCGGTATTTTCGTTATATGGACAAGATGACTACAGTCGCCGTACTTTAGAGGCTGCTCCATTTAGTATTAACCTTGACTTTAGTGGTAGCACTCCTACTACTTTAAATGTAAAGGCTACTGTAAATGCGCTCAATACTGTAGAGCGTCCATTGATTGTACAAGTGGCAGTTATAGAAAGAGAAATTGCAGGTGTAGGAAGCACTGGGTTGGTATTTAAAAATGTGGTGAAGAAAATGTTGCCAAGTGCTGCAGGTACCTTGATAGATTGGACTGCAGGCAAAACCAGCGAAGTGATTACCCAAAGCTGGGAACTTGTCAATGTGTACGATAACAAACAACTAGGAGTAGTAGTGTTTGTGCAAGACGATGAAACGAAGGAAGTGTATCAGGCTGCCATTGGCGATCCCTCAAGTTTGCTCAGAACCAATGGTAGCAACCAAAGCAATGACGACAAGCAAGTCACTGGTATTGCCGATAATCAAAAACACGACTTTGTGGTATACCCCAACCCAGCTGTTACACAGGTATATGTAGGGTATAAATCATTGAGTTTTACCGAAAACACCCCTTACATAGTCTATGATCAACTGGGCAAAGTAGTAGCTTCGGGCACTGTAGCACAAGGCAAACAGGGAGTAGTGATTGATACTCGCCAATGGTCAGAAGGGGTATATTATGTAGAACTGACTTCGTCTGATGGTAGCTCCTTGAAAAGTAAACTGGTAAAACATTAAATTTACTTTCTAACCAATAAAAAAGCCCTTGTCGTTTCAAAGACAAGGGCTTTTTTATTGGTGTTTACACAAATTGGTGATTGCTAAAATCCAAAAAGGTGGCCTACGCTTTAGCTAAATTTTAGTAGATTAGCATAAAATTATATTACACAAGTAAAACGGAAAAAATAAAGTATTCCAAGAGAACAAAGTATTTTGTGGGTGGGCGATGAAAAAAATCTTTGCATAGCCAAAGCTATGGAACTATTTTTTGAAGAAGCCCATCCGCCAAAGACACTGTTTTGTGGAGTAGGTTATTTTTGTAGTTTTACCAAGCACTTAAAAATAGATTAAAATGTATAGGAACCAACACCTGCTATTAAGGTTAATCATACTATTGAACCTCATCCCATTGATCACCTTAGCCCAGCAATCGCCTGGTAGGTTGGCTGCCAAGACAACTGGGGCAACCACCAAACAAATGGTCTTAAAGGTAAACAACTATGCCAGGTTTGTACAAGATATGCAAGCTTACAAAGCTGTTATAAGCATTATAGACTACAATAAAGCAACTCAAACTGTGACTGTAGAAGCCAGCCCTCAGGTTTTCAAAAAGTACATTCAGTCTAATCGTCAGGTACACTCTTTTAAGGAAATACCCTCAAGTATAGCACGCACCAAAAGTATACAAAAGGAACATAATTTCACTGTCAACCAAATCAATCGTTTGCAAAATGAATTTCCAGCCTTGACAGGCGAAGGAATGTTGGTGTCGTTGCACGAGCCATTGTTTAATACCAACGACATAGACCTGCGGGGAAGGTTTGTATCTAAGGGCACAGCAGCAGTATATGATTTTGCCAAGGCAGACCACCCCACCAATATGGCTACTTTTATTGCGGGGGCGGGTAACTCATCGTCAAGGGGCAAAGGAGTAGCCTGGAAGACCAACCTGACCTCATCGAACAATGCGGATACCTTGCCCGAAAGCGACGCTTATTATCAAAATGCGGGCATTGTAGCACAAAACCATTCTTATGGGCTGAAGGGGCAGGTAAACAACGTGTATGATGGTAAAGCCCGTGCTTTTGACCTAAGTGCCAACAACAATGATCAGTTGTTACACGTGGTATCGTCGGGCAATGATGGAACAATAGGCCCTACTGAAGGCAACTACAAAGGAGTGGTGGGGTATGCTAACTTATCAGGGAGTTTTAAGATGGCAAAAAATATTTTACACGTGGGGGCTATATCTGCCAATAAACAACTTTTACCTTTTAGCTCTAAAGGACCCGCTTATGATGGCAGGATAAAGCCAGAGTTGGTGGCCTATGGAGGAGACGGCGGAGATTTTAGCGGAACATCTAATGCTGCGGCTATTACTACAGGAATGGTTACTTTGCTACAGCAAGCCTATCAACAGCAAAAGGGGCAGTATCCTTCGGCAACGTTGCTCAGGGCAGTGCTTATAAACAGTGCAGAAGATGTAGCCACTACAGGGGTAGACTTTAAGACTGGCTACGGAAATATAAACGTATACAGGGCACACCAAAACCTAATTGCAGAACAATATGTAACTGGTACTGCTACCCAAGGCAATACCGCAAGTTTTGATATTAATGTACCTGCCAATGCTACTCATCTAAAAATAACCTTGGTTTGGAATGATCCGGCGGCAACGGTCAACGCCAGTAAAGCTCTGGTAAATGACCTGGATTTAAGCGTGACCCAAGCCGCCAACACTTGGTTGCCTTGGGTGCTCAAAACCACCGCAGATACCAATGTATTGGCTCTGCCTGCTACTCGTGGCGAAGACCACCTGAACACCATAGAACAGGTAACTGTAGAAAATCCTGTGGCGGGTACTTATACCATTCGGGTAAAGGGGCACAACCTGGCAGTGGGCAATCAAGATTTTTATGTGGCTTA
Organism: uncultured Microscilla sp.; assembly: GCF_947493425.1. GTDB lineage: Bacteria > Bacteroidota > Bacteroidia > Cytophagales > Microscillaceae > Microscilla. Next base: position 23,392 of record NZ_CANLRP010000003.1, read on the forward strand.
CCAGTGGGAGGAGAAAGATAAATTTGTCTGGACTTTTCCTACAGCCAGCGATCATATGCACGACCAAAGCGAAAGGATTGATTATTTTAGGTGGGAGTCTACCTTTGCGGCTGGACAAACGGGAAAACTTGAACTAAGCCTGGACAACGGACAAACCTGGGAGGTGATAGCCGCGAATGTAGACCTTAGTGAGGGGGCTTACCGGTGGGAAGAGGCAAAAGATACCTTTGCATTGGCAATGGCACGTATGACAATCAACACGCAAGCATTTGCCACCGAAACTTTTACTTTGTCTAAACCTTTGGAGGTATCAGTAGGGTTTAATTGTGGCGACTCGGTCATGATTCAATGGAAAAAGGTGCCTAGCATTCAATCTTATACTGTATACGCTCCTGGTGCCAGGTTTTTGAGAAAACTGACCGAAACCACCGATACTATTTTTATTTTTTATAAAAGCCAGTTGGCAGATACATCGTTTACTGTTGTGCCTAATTTTAACGCCAACAAAAGCGGTATTCAAGCCATAGGTTATGACTATCGTAACAAAGTAGCCTGTTATATCGAGAGCTTTTTTGCTCAATCAAAGGTAGATACAGGCATTGTGTTGAACCTTACCCTTGCCACCACTTATGGAGTAAAATCAATCGTATATGAAAGAAAAAACGGAAACGTGTATGAAGCAATAGCTACAGTGATGCCTGGCAGCACAACCAAATTGACCCAAACCGACTCTACCCCTTTTCCGCGTTTAAACTCTTACCGTGCTCGTATACTGTTTAATAATGGACAGGAGATTTTGACAGAAGTAGCGCAAATACATTACCTGGATAAAGAACAGTTTATCTTTTTCCCGAATCCAGTTACCCGCGATCAGCCTTTGAATATATTTAGTAAAAACTTTCAGGATCAACGCATTTATTTCAAGCTGTACAATGCCCAGGGCAAAGTGGTATACAGTGACGCCTACAGTTCCGATCGTTTTTCGGTAGACCTTTCTAAATACCCTTCAGGCTTGTATTATTACAGAATTACTACAGAAGGTGCACAAAAAACCGGAAAGCTTATATTGGAGTGATGGTTAGTAAGTTTTTCTAAATAACCCCTAAAGCGCGTATATGCTTAGTATCGCGCTTTTTTTACGTCGATACTACTTCAGTTTTGCCCATAAATTTGTAAATTATAGTATTCACACCATCCAATCAAAACAATGTTTATGGTTACGAACAAACACTTTCAAAGAACAAAAGTAAGGATACGTCAATTTACTTTTATATTTATTGGCTTTCTACTCTATGCCTGTAGTGGCAATACTCCAGGCGACAAACTACTAAAGGCGGCTACCAGTGGAGATATAGAGGCAATGAAAAAATGCTTGGATCAAGGGGCAGACATCAACTATCAAAGCCCAGGTATATTGTCATTGGAGCAAACCCCCTTGATGAAAGCGGCTAAAAATGGGCACTTAAATGCCGTAAAGTTTTTGATAGAAAAAGGCGCCAACATTAGCAAAGGCAATAGCGGCAAAGAAAACCCTATTACACTTGCTGCCAAGAAAAACCACTCTGAAGTAGTACTCTATTTGATAGCAAAAGGCGAAAAGGTAAATTATAGAGAAACCAACTATGGCATGACAGCCTTGCACCATGCAGCACTTAATGGCAATCTGGAGCTGATAAAAAAGTTGATGGCAAAAGGGGCTGATATGAAAATTCGAAACAAAGAAGAAGAAACTCCTTTTGCGGTAGCAGTATTTTATAAAAACCTTGGAGTTGCCAAGTATTTTTTGAGTAAAGGAGCCAACCCTAACCAGTTGGGGCGATACAAAAAGCCTGTCATCATGCATGCAGCCTCCACCGCTCGGCGCGACCGCCACAGGCTGCCTCCAGACGTAGAAGCGATGGTCAACCTGTTGCTTGCTTCAGGTGCAGACATCAACCAACAAGACATGGTAGGTAATACAGCATTAATTATGGCGGCCACCAAGGGTAGGGTAGGAGTGATGGATTTTTTGATAAAAAAAGGAGCAGATCAAAGCATTACCAACAATCAGGGGGCTACGGCACGTTCGGTGTTTAGGTCAAGGGTGAAGAAGTAGTGGTTTTTATGTAAGAATTTGATTTTCAGTAAATTAACCTTTGTTTTGCTTGTGTATTGCCATCATTTTAGCTATATTTACTTGATCTTTTTACGGTAAAAAGATAGCCCAAGAGGTCTAAGTTTGGAGACTTCCCTCAAGGGCTTTTAGCTAAATTAAAATAATTTAACAATGCAAGTTAAGGAATTAAAATTGAGTAGTCAATCACAGGTATTGGCAGATGTAAATGTTGAGTTGTTCGAGAAGGGGTTTCAAACCAGGTTAGAGGCCTTTGCTTTAGACGCTGACGATTCGCTTGATTATTACCAAAGTCAAAACTTAGAAGCCCTGGAAGCTTTTCTGGAGTTAGCCGCCTACAAGGTGCAGCATTTACGCAATGAGCTTGGGCTCATCAAAGCACTCAAAGCCCAATAAACCAAAACCCCCACTCAAAATATTGAATGGGGGTTTTACTTTTGTTGCTGACTGCTTCTGGTTTATGGTAAACCTAAAGAATTACACTACGTCTCGTCGTTTGGCATCCCAAAAGCCCATGAGCCAAATAGCCATGCCCCAGCCTAAACCTAGCCATACTTCTTGAGTAAACACTGTGACTGAAGTGACTTTGCGTGGATCGCCGCCTACGTTCTGACCAGGCAAGGCATAAGGTATGTAATTTATCCAGTCAAAAAAACCATCGATGATTTCTACGGAAACCAAAGCAATGATGCCAATGCCAACAGACAAGGCAAAGTTACGGTACCTAAACGTAATCCATTGGTGAATGCTCCAGATGCCCAAGGTAGAGATAAACGCCTTCATGAGTAACTTTATACTATGTGTAAACTCCATAGGGTAGTCACCCATCTTTAAGTCAGGGTGCATGGCGTTCAATAACATGCCTGATAAAGGTTGCATCAACGAAAATACAAGCATAGCAAACAGCAATGCCCCTATACTAAACAGACTCTTGTGAAAATATACCGCCCAACGGGGTTGTGCTATAGCATATAAATGTTTCCAGGAGTTACTTTTGTGTTCAATATTGTTGAGTAGGCTATTGATGATGGCCACAAACAAGATGATAAAAACACCCGTAAGCAGGCTAAAATTAATATTATAGATGGCTATCCAAGGGTTCATGCCTTTACGAATGATTCGCCCTGTGTCCGATTCTTCATGGATAATAAGTACCACCAGTATATTAAGTGCCAGCGGACAAAGCAACAGTAGCCAATAGACTATAGTGCGGTGAGTTTTGAGGTATTCGGCTCGTAAGCCTCTTAGAAGATAATTCATGGTTTTAATATTTTTAAGCCTTTACTTTGCGTCGTTGTACTTCCCAAAAACTAATTACCCAGACAACCGATCCAGAAATAATACTAAGCAACACTGGATGAGTAAACAGCGTGTGCATGTTTTTGGCATCTATTACACTTACTATGGGCAAGGCATACAAAAAGTACTGGACATGCTTCCAGCCCTGTAGCATCAATCCTGCACTTACTACCCCCAGCAGTGCTACCCCTATGTTGAGCCCAAAGTTGCTAAAGCGACGTGCCAGCCAATTGTGTAATACCCAAATAGAAAAAGAAGCTAAAAATATTTTGAGCGCCATCAATAAATTGAAAGCAATCATGGGGTTGTAATCCATAAAGTTCATGTGGGGCTTGATCAACGAAATAATATAGCCCGACAAAAAAATGTAGAGAGCAAAAATCAGCACCGTGGTAAAGTTGATCAACAAGCTAAATATATTTTTGCTTAACTCTATGCTCCAGCCTGGTATGGGTAGTGTATAAAGATGTTTCCACGTATTGTGGCGATGTTCGCGGGCGTAAATCATTCCATTGACCATTGCTATATATAATGGCAAAAAGAATATGCCAAGTACACGGTAGTGTACCATAATCCATACCTCCCAGGGGTTTTTACCTTTAGCCACAGCGTTTGCCACCAATTTGCTGGTGCCCATGCTCATTCCTAAAAACAACAAAAATGCAATGGCAAAAGGGCAAAGAATCATGAGCCAGTACACCAAGGTGCCCCGGTATTTGATAAATTCGGCTTTGAGCTCTCTTATTAAATGTAGCATACTATCGAGGGTTTTGGGTAATGTCCATGAATAAATCTTCCAGCGATGACTCCTGCGGAGAAAGTTGGTATACTTCAAGCCCAGCCTTGAGCAAGCTACTGTTCACCTGATGAATGACCGCGTGTTCGTGGGCTTCTATCTTAAGCGTACCATTTTGCCGCCCTATGATTGGTATATGCTGATCGGTCAATATTTTGGCTGCTTTGTCGCTGTCGTTTACCTCTAGCAGGGTCGAAGGTTTTTGTTGCTCGCGTAGCTCGCCAATGCTGCCCTCAAAATGCAATTTTCCTTGGTGAATAATGCCCACATGCGTGGCCACTTTCTCTACTTCGCTCAGCAGGTGGCTCGACACAAATATGGTTTTCTGAAACTCTTGGTTTAGCCTGATAATCAACTCTCTGATTTCTTTGATTCCATTGGGGTCAAGCCCGTTGGTAGGTTCATCTAAAATGAGCAAATCAGGATCGTTTAAAAAACTAAGCGCCAACCCCAGGCGTTGCTTCATGCCCAGCGAGTATTGCTTTACCCTACGATGAGCGTCATTACTCAAACCTACAATCTCAAGTACTTCATCTATTCTTTTTTTGTCAATATTACCAATAAGTGTACGGGTAATCTCCAGGTTTTTGCGTCCGCTTAAGTGTGGGTATAACGAAGGCATTTCGACCAAAGCCCCAATTTTGCGTAAAATCTCTACCCGGTGGTTGTTCAAGTCTTGGTTAAACAGGGATACCTTACCTTTGGTGGTTTTGATCAAGCCAAGTAAAATTCTGATGGTGGTAGTTTTACCAGCTCCATTGGGACCTAAAAAACCATAAATGCTGGCCTGGGGAACCTTTAGGCTCAGATTGTGCAGCACTTTAAACTTACCAAAGCTAAAGTCCAGTTGGTGGGTTTCTATAATATTTTCTTGCATAAATTTATCAATCGGTTATATGAATATTAATTAATCGTTATCACACAGTACTATGTAATACAATGTATTAGTAGCAAAGGTAGTAGTTTTCTTACAAGTCAAAAGTAAAAACTGAAAAGTATTTGTGAAGGGTGCTATGCCTCCGGTAGGTACTTGGGGATTAGTCGGTAAAATTATTCATTTAGTCTATGCTTTACCCTTTCAAGTATATTTCAATAGGACATTAGTCAAGTTTTTAGTTATTTGTAGATATATAATAGTGTTGGTGACACAACACCCTTTTTTATTTGAACAACATTGAAAACATTTAAAGTAAAAAATGCGGGTAAAACCGCTAATATTACCCTTCACTTACTCTTTTGGGGTGTGCTCATTATTTTGTTGCTATTTCGCGACTATCAGTACTACGACCGATTTAAGAGCTATAGCATGGGGTATATGTTGTTGGGTTCGTTTACCCACCTGGCAGTGGTCATGACTATGTTTTATGTCAACTATAAGTATATAGTTGCCCGCCACTTCAGAGCGCGCAGGTTCAAAAAATTTGCCTTTTATATTTTTTTACTTTGGATGGTTGGCATTGCATGCCTTGTGGTAGACAGCTACTTGTGGTATGCAGGTTTGAATTTTACCATGGGTGATAAACACCGCCCCTGGACCACCAAGGTATGGACTAACCGTATTATTGGTGCCACATTTATTAGTTTTTTTTACCTCTGGTCGAGCACCCAAATTCGCATTATGATAGATTGGTTTCGCAGCGCCGAAGTACAAAAAGAGCTGGAAAATCAACGCCTCAAGGCAGAGTTGTCTATGCTCAAACTACAGGTAAGCCCCCATTTTTTGTTCAATACCCTCAATAATATCTACGCCCTTGCCTTTCAGCAACGCCCTCAGGCACCCGAAGCCATTCTTAAACTGTCAGACATTATGCGATATATGTTGTATGAAGCCAACGCCGAAAAAGTATCTTTGCAAAAAGAGATTACCTACATCCAAAACTTCATAGACCTTAACAAGCTACGTCTGCGCCATACCGAAGTTCACTTTAACCTTTGTGGCGATTATATAGGCAAGCAAATCGCCCCAATGCTGCTGTTGCCACTGGTAGAAAACGCTTTTAAATACGGTGTAAGTGCCAAAGACCCTTCAGTGATTGATATTGACTTGAAAGTGGCAGATAACCAATTGATTTTTAGTACCCAAAACCAAATCTTCCAGCAAAACAGGGTAAAACGCCCCGAAGAAGGAGGAATAGGCTTAAGTAATACCCGCAAGCGTCTTGAATTTATGTATCCGGGGCAGTATGAGTTTGACACGGTGGCTGATAATGGGGCATACCATACTTTATTGAAAGTACATTTGTAGAGGAGAGAGGAGTGTATTCTGTTGCTAATCGTGCCAAATACCATATTGTGTTATATTGTTCCCTGCTAGAGTTTAAAACCCAAAATAGTAATGTCATCGCGTTGTTCAGCACCTTTTTGATATGTTTCTAGTGTATGCTCCAGCACCTCTTTTTGATCGGAAAGAGACAAGTGGATGTTACTTTCAATGAGCTTAAACAAGCGACGACTACTAAAAGACTCACGTGCGCGATTAGGCGTGTCGGCAAAACCATCGGAAGTGAGGTAAAGCTGCTCCCCTTTGGCAAGAACTACTTCATTTTCTTTAAACGGGCGAGGGGCGTAGTGAGAGAAATATCCCCCAATAAACTGTTTATCGCTCTTTACTTTTATCAATTTGTCCCCTTGAGTATAATACAATGGTCGACGCGACCCTGCATAAGTCACCTTAAAGCAAGTACAAGTTTCTTCGTTTTCCTCTATATCGGTTATTTTGCAGAGAATAATGTCCATGCCTGCTTGGTTTTTGGTGACTTCTTGCCGCAAAGAAGCCGTGAGCATAGTATTGAGTTCTTCCAGCATCAAAGCAGGGGTACCTATCTTTTTATTGACTATTTCGTTGAGCAAGGCGTAGCCCAACATAGACATTAACGATCCCGCTACCCCGTGTCCTGTGCAATCGGCTACAGCCATATAGCGCACCTTACCTATTTGATACATCCAATAAAAATCACCCGAAACAATGTCTTTAGGCAAGTACAACAAAAAATACTCACCCAATATGTCTTGCATCCTCTTGTCAAAAGGCAATATGGCCGATTGAATCAACTTTGCTGCCCTTATACTATTGGTTACTTGCTGGTTACGCAGTGTCAGCATTTCGGTTTTGGTGAGGAGTTTTTCGCGGCTACGTACCAGTAAACGGTTAACTTCATTGATTTTTGTCGATTGTTGCCCCATGAGTTTTCGTGCTTTTCGGTCTTTGCGACTACTGCGGTAAAGCACAAAAGCCAGTAAGAGCATTAGCCCCAACCCAATGATAGTACTATAAGAAATAATTTTATGTCGACGAATAGTCGCCTTTTTTAAGTCCAGGTCTTTTTCGAGCAACACCCTCTCTTTTCTTTCAGTGACCATTTCAAACTGTTGCTGTAGTGCCGCTATTTGTACACTCGCATTTACACTCATCAAACTGTCGCGGAGCCTGGTATATAACAAATGATATTCAAGCGCTTCTTTGTGTTTTCTTTGTTTGGTAGCCAGCACATACAAACTTTCGTAAGTTTCTATAATACGCATATTTGCTCCAGCATCCTGAGCTATTTTTAGCGCCCTGTCGTACAAGGCCTTTGCTTCGGTAAGTTGTCCCTTTTCTGCCAGTAAGTCGCCCATATTGTCCAAAGTAGCCGCTTTCATGTGTTTTGTCTCAGCTTCTTTCTGGTTGATAACGAGCGATTTTTCGTACCATTTCAGCGCTTCTGCATACTTTTTCATTCTGGCAAACACCAGCCCCATATTATTGTAAGAAGCCACCAACCCTTTGGTGAGTTGAAGTTCTTCTCTGTGTTGTATAGAATTGCCAAAATACTGCAAGGCTTTGTCATAGTCTTTGGTATAAAAATACGCTACTCCAATGTTGTTATAAGCCAGGGCAATCTCTTCTTTGAAGCCAAATTTTTCGGCCAGGTCGAGTGCCAGGTCAGAGTATTGATGAGTTTTCGACGTATTTAGTTGTCGGCGATACAACAGGGCAATGTAGTTGTAGGTATGGGTGATGCCCAGCCAGTTATTCAATTGTTGATAAATGCTCAATTGTTTGAGGAAATGATCCAGTGCTCGCTCGTGCACTGTTTGTGCCATCAATGCTTGCCCCATTAGCCCATGGGCTTTAGCTTGTGCCTGAAGGTCCTTTTTTTGATAAGCAATGCGCAACGCACGGTGGGCGAGGTGCTTGGTTTGGTCAGGGCTACTATCCAGCAAGTGTTGCCCTTGGGCAAGCAATTGCTCTATGTTTAATGGAGAGGTTTTGAGGGTAGTGGTAGTATCTTGGGCGCATAACACAGCAGTTCCTGCCAAAAGCCATAGCATAATGGTTAAAAACCTGAAGTATTGCCTGGTGTCCATATATATTGTTGGATAGGTAAAAGATACATGTCAGCGCAACAAACGTCTGCACAGTTGTTTTGAGTATTTAATATAACCATTCTTACGAAGAATCATAGGTACTATGCCACTAAAAAACCATTTAATAAATTTTCAGGCTTATCAAATGGTTTTTCAAAATGCTACGCTGCTTATTTTAGATTTTATTTATCTACCACCAGGCGTTTATCACGGTTGGCTACTTTCCACGCAGTATGAAAAACCAATCGGGTAATTTTTTCCATCTTAGGAAAATGAATTTTGTCTACAGTATCAGTAGGGCGGTGGTAGTCGGCATGGGTACCGTTGAAATAAAAAATTACAGGAATACGGTTTTTGGCAAAGTTGTAATGGTCTGAGCGGTAATAAAAACGATTGGGGTCGTTTTTATCATTGTAGGTGTAGTCTAGTTTCAGGCGGGTGTATGTTTTGTTAGCAGCTTCGCTCAGCTGATGCAGTTCAGTAGATAGCTTATCGGCTCCTATCAAATAAATATAGTCAGGGTCGGTTCTGTAGCGGGTATCAATACGCCCTATCATGTCAATGTTTAGATTGGCTACCGTATTTTTTAGCGGAAATACTGGGTCTACATCAGTATAAAACTGAGAACCATACAAGCCTATTTCTTCGCCTGCCACCGTAATAAACAAAATACTGCGACGTGGGCCTTTTCCTGCCTGCTTTGCTTTGGTAAATGCTTCGGCAAGCTCCATTACAGCCACCGTGCCCGAACCATCGTCATCGGCTCCATTGTTTACCTTGCCATTACTACCCATGCCTATATGGTCATAATGCGCCGAAATTACCAATATTTCATCTTTCTTATCAGTACCTTCCAGCAAACCCAATACATTCTCCGACTTGAGCGTTATTTTTTGTTGTTGCGTAGCTTTGGCCGTGATTGTTTTGCCCGATGTACCTATAGGTAGCTTTTTGCCAATCAAGGTTGCTTTGTCGGTGTTGAGCAAAGCAGTGGCCAAAGCAGGCGATACGTAAAACACCATTTTGCCAGTTTCATTGGGTTTACTCAAGTGAGGACCCACCCAACGTTTGATATAGTAGGCGTTGAAGTTTACCAACTCCTTAAAACCGACTTGAGTATTGGCACGTAATACAAACAATGCTTTTGCCCCTAATTTGAGCGCTACCTCTCCCTTTTTCATAGCCTCTGCATGGTTTTTAGCAAAAAACACCACTCCTTTACCTGGCACATTGGCTTGTTTCATTTCTTGAGCCGTGCCCTCACCAGCATACACTGCCTGGCAGGTAAGCGGTTTTTTTTGGGTTGATGTACCTATGGCAAACACATCTCGTAAAAACTGGTATTTTTTACCGTTGGCTTCTACTGACACATCTTTCCATTTGGTACTTTTCATAGCAAACTTTTGGAAGTAACTCATCCCGGCAGATGTTTTTACTGGAGCTTGTAACCCTAGTTTTTTAAAATGGCTGGCAATGTATTTGGCAGCTTTTTTCTGCCCACGGGTTCCAGTACGTCGCCCTTCCATGCTATCAGCAGCCACTATGTGCAAATGCCGCGATAAGTCTTCTTGAGTAATGGTTTGGGCAAATTTTATTGCCGAGACATCTTTTTGTGCCCATCCAGCGGCTGAAAGCCCCCCCAGCACCATCATTATTATTAGTTTTCTCATCATAGTTTGTCTTTAGTTGCGAAGCAATTACTTGGTTATTAACGCATACATTGCGTACTGTGGTTAACCAAAAGCCTTGATAAAATTACTTTATCCCATTACTGCTTATAAACGCTCAAACAACGCTTCTATTTTGGCGCATTGTGTGGTGTGGGAGTAGTTTTCTTTGGCACGTTTTCGCCCAATCTCAATGAGTTGTTCACGTAATTGATTGTCATGATAGATTTTTTTCAACGCTTCTGCCATTGCTTGTTCGTTTTCAGGGGGAATCAGAATACCCGCTTTGCCATAATCGAGCAGTTCGGTAGTACCGCCAGCATCTGTACCAATCACGGGCAAGCCCGACGCCATCGCCTCTACCGTTACCATGCCAAAAGGTTCAGAACGCGAAGCCATGACAAACACATCTAATGCCGCAAAAGCCTTAGGAGCATCCTCTACAAATGGTCTAAAGTGAATCAAATCCATCAAATGTCGTTCTACTGCCATTTTTTCAAGGTAACGCAAATGTCCCTTCTCACCGCCTACTGTTTCGGCACCTATACACAAACCATATATGTGCAAGTCTTGGTGCTCTAGTATCTCTACGGCTTTTATCAGGTATTCTTGTCCTTTTTCTTTGTCTATACGCCCAATAATACCTGCGACAAAAGCATTGGGTGGAATCTTAAATGCCTTGCGTGACTCTTCCCGGTGTTTCATTGCATCGGCAAAACGGTCTACCTCTATGGTAAGCGGTATTACGTGTACTTTTTGTTCTGCAATACCTGTGTTCTGTAGCAATTGTTTTTTGAGCAAATCAAGCGGTACTATCCAGGCATCCAGGCGTTTATAAAAATACCTGTGATACAAATCACGTTTGCGGTGTTTCATCTGCATTTGCTGCAAATACACTGCTTTGAGGGGTTGTTTTGAGTAGCTTTTGCTCATAATGCCTATATAAAAATGCTCGTAGTGTCCTATAAGCAAAGTAGGTATTTGTGCCTTGTCGAGCAAACGTGCCAAACGTCGGGCTGCCCCAAATTTGAAATGTTTGCCTTTACATACATAATGGTGCGTTGCTACACCTGCTTCTTTGGCTTTGTTGGAAATAGTAGAGCCATCACGGCAAAAAATACTGATTTGATGCCCCCGTTCAGTAAGCCATTTTGCCAAATTTAAAATATTGATCTCTAACCCTCCCCAGGCATCAGAACTACATAAAATCCCTGTTTTTATCATATCTTTTCCCCTTGTTCAGTACAGCAAATTAGAGCGCAAAATTATATGAAATCATAAAAAAAGATGGTTACTTTGTCGTTTTATTTTCATATTTCTTAAGCCTGTAGCTAAGGCTATCAGAAAACAAGATTGTAGACAATGAGGTTATTTGGGTTTTCGCTTTTGCGTAATGGAGTCAAGTATGATTATAGTTTTCACGAGAGTTTGACTTCTTTGAGTGGCATCACAGAAAAAATATACCTGGCGTTGGGTGAGGGAGAAGACAACACCGAAGAAGTGCTGCAACAGTATGATTTTTTGCACATCATACCTACCGTATGGGACCACAATATACGTAAAAGTGGGCTTATTTTGTCGCAACAAACCAACATCGCCCTAGACGCTTTGCGTAAAGATTTTGACCAGGAACCCGGCACCTGGGGTTTTTACCTACAGGCCGACGAAGTGATCAATGAAGAAGAGTATGAAAAAATGAAACAGGACATTGCGTATGCCAACGAACACGGCTATGACGCGGTGCGTTTTCGTTACCTCCACTTTTGGTCTAGTCATAACAAAATAGCCATTGACTTTCAGTGGTACCCACAAGAGATAAGAGCTGTACGCCTAAAGAGTAATATAAAAAGTTGTTTGGATGCCCAAGGCTTCGAGGGCTTTGAAAAGGTGTATGACAGTGACGCTTTTATTTATCATTATGGGCACGCCCGTAGCGATGAGGGGTACGAAGAAAAATACAAAGAATTTCATAAATGGTGGCACACGTCTGAAAAGGCCATTGCCCGCTCAAAACGAAAATTTGAAAAACGCACCAGTGAGCGCACCCTGAAGTTGTTGCCTTACTTTGGTACCCATCCTTCTTTGATGAAAACACGCATTGAAGAAGCAAACGATGTGTTTGAGCAGGCTCCTGTAAAAGCAGTGTACATATTGGCAGATAAAAGCTTGTTTTCAGACGAGTTTATTGCCAAAATAAACGCAGAGCAAATACATTGGGTCACTGAGGATAATTACAAAAAAGCACCGAAAGATCAATTGGTAATTTTGCGCCCTGGCTTTTGGCAAAAGCTACGTTATAAGTCTGAAGTTCCGCTCAAAACCCATTCAGACCTTGCCCGCCCCTGGACTAGCGAGACCATTTTGACCCTGAAACTTGCTGAAAAAGGCATAGGATTAAAAAAGATTTAAGCCAAAACTCAAGGTGGTGTTGTCACCACCCTACACCACTGCTACCAAAAGTTATTTTTTGATCAAATGTGGGTATTTATTGGGGTTGCTTTGAATGTACTGGGGCATTGTATTATCCAAATCAATAAATTTAAACGAGGTATTAGTGTCAAACAAATCTTTGCCTTTAGATATAATCTCCTCCACCCTTTTTTCATCTTTATAATAATCGGCGTTAAATTCGGCATGAGCATAAGCTTCTAGTTTTTGAATGATTTTTTTGGTACCTCCCAAATAGCTAAAGTGCCAACCCCCTTCTTCTATTACTGTAGTGTGGGCGTTTTCAAATTCACGCCACAAGCGAGCTTTCTTCACTGTTTTCAATGCTTTGTAATGACACATCACTGTGCCTCGCCAATAACCTAAACCGTTTTTGTTGGGCTGGGCTATTCGGGGTTTGTCACCTGTATCGTAATAGGTACATAAGCCATTGAGGTAATAAAAAAACAGCCTTTGTTCAAATACTTTAATACCTGATTTGTCTTTATGAGTGGCTACTTTTGCCGGGTGGGGTATTTCGTCTATGTCAGATATAATCACTACATCGTTGGGTTGGCAATTGACCAAGCCTTGCTTGATTTGTTCTCGCTGGTAGTTTTCGTAGTCCCAAGTGGTAGGTACCCTAAATTTGGCAAAAAAACCAGGGTATTGATCTACCACGATGTGAATAATTTTATCTAAAAAAGGCGCAAAACGTGCTTTATTTTGCTCAAAATGCAATGGTTTTTCTTTTTTCTGAAAAGTTCGTGTGGCTTCTACCAATACAAATTTATCTACCACATCGTTCAACTCATTCAGCCTGATTTCCAACAAATCTAGTTCATTGAAAAACACAAAACAATCATAAACCATAAGCTTATTATCCTCATTTTTTCTATAAAACTAAGTATATGGCACAAAGATATTATAAACTATAAAAAAGTAGTAGTTTTGGCATCTCAAAATAATTCAAACAGAGCTGAAGGTCATCTGTTTGCTCAACATTTGGTTTTAGATTATGAAGAAGTATGTCAATTTGATGAGGTTTACTAAAAACTGGCCTAATTATTTTTACGCTAAATACTTAGACAAAAAACAGGAGCCTATTCATTTTGTGGGAAAAAACAATGTAAAGCTGGAAGTACCCCGCGAAATTATTGCCATTTTTAAGGAAATATACATGGAAGATTTGTACACCTTATCTTTCTTGAAAGAACACCTACCCAAAGACCCTAAAATTGTAGATATTGGGGCAAATGTGGGCTTTTTTGCTACTTTTATGGCAGATCATTTTCCCCAGTCAAGCATCTATGCTTTCGAGCCTTTACTCACCAATTTTACCCAACTTAAGCAAAACTGTGCGTTGAACCCAGATCGACAAATGGTGGCTAAAAACCAAGCTGTTTCGGGCAAACCAGGTTCCATCACCTTGTATTACAACCCTGACAAAACGCTCACCCCATTGGCGTCTACCTCGGCATCGTTTGATAACAAAAATGTGCAAAAAACAGAAGTAGAGGCAGTGACAGTAGAACAAATCATGGATGAGTACAACTTAGACAAGATTGATTTACTTAAACTGGATTGCGAAGGGGCAGAGTATGATATTTTGTATAACACGCCCACCCATTTATTTGACAAAATAGGAATGATGACAATGGAGGTGCATAATGGTGATGTACCTCGTGAAAACTTAAATGATTTGAAAAAGTTTTTAACCGAATTGGGCTACCAAATCCGCACCAGAGGCGATGATTTTGTATGGGCTTGGCGTGCATAAGTAACAAGCAGTTAGCCACAAGCGGCAAGTATCTGTACTTGCCGCTTGTAATTCATCAAATATTAGCCACTTGTTGGTATACCCCTAAGGTCTGAGCGGCACAGCGTTGCCAGGTAAAATCATTGTAACGGGCTTGCCCTTGATCAATCAACGACTGGCGTAAGGTTTCATCATCAATCAAACGGGTCATTGCTTCGGCAATGGCTTCAGGTTGGTAAGGGTTGGTATGCAGGGCAGCGTCACCGCTTACTTCCAATGTAGCTCCCAGGTTGCTGGTAATCACCGGACACCGCTTTTGCATAGCCTCTAGTATAGGAATACCAAACCCCTCGTATGCCGACGGAAACACAAAACTAAATGCGTGTTTGTACAAGGAGGCAAGGGTGAGGTTGTCTACAAATCCTAGATACAAAATTTGAGCACTTGCCGGACTATTTTGCATATAATCAATCAATTCCTGGGCAAATTCGTGATTGCCCCCTTTGCCCCCCACAATCACCAACCTAAAGTCAGGGTATTGTTCGTGTATTTGTTCAAAAGCTTGCACCAGTTGCCACACATTTTTTCGTTTTTCGAGGCTACCTACTGATAAAAAATAAGGAAAGTCATAAATTGCTCCCTTATCGTCGGTATTCAGATGATCAACCCCATGATAAATGCTGGTAACCTTGCCTTCAAACCTGGGGTAATACCTTAGAAACTCTTCTTTGGCAAACTTCGACACAGTAATTACATGATCGGGTTGTCCTTCGTACACCATTTTGTCAAACCTTGCCTTGCCCCAAGCTGCAAACTCAGGTGTTACAATATCCTCTTGAAACACAATCATGTCGTGTACTGTTACTACCTTTTTTATTTTTTTAAGGGCAGGTATTATAAAATCGGGGCCGTGGAAAACATCACATTCTTTGAGCAAGGTAAACTGTTTGAGTGGCAGGTAAGGCTCAAGGGCAATGCCTGGAACATGCTGACGCATAAAGTGGGTCTTTCTAAATCGTGAAGCTTTATATACCCCTGTCACATGAAGTTGATTTTGCTTGAGCAATTGCTGCGATAAATTTTTAATATACACCCCTATACCAGTAATTTCGGCATAGTCTATTGTAGACAAGTCTAGTTTTACGTTCAGCACAATAGTATCTTTAAAAATAAGGAAGTAATTAACGGTTTAGAAAGCCTTCAATGGTTTGTTTTACCTGATCGACACTAATAGCCCTGACACAAGCACAAACATTGCTTTTGCGACAATCATTACATTTTTTATCCAACCCAAGGTAGTGCGCCTGCTTGCCTACTGGTTGCCATCTGCCAGGGTGCATAGGACGTATGGGGGGATAAATACCCAAGGTGTGAATACCCACCGCAGAAGCTATATGCAAAGGACCAGTACTACCTGCCAAAAAACCATTGGCCTTGCTGGTCAGTGCTACCAGCTCAGACAGGCTCAACTTACCAGTAAGGTCGTGTACATGGGGAAACTTAAAAATTTCAGGTGCTTGTTGTTTGATGAGGTCACCTTCAGCTTTGATGCCTGTAATTAACACTTGAAACTTGTTGACAGGCAATGCCTTGACCAATTGTGTATAATTGTCGAGCCCCCATTCTTTGGCGCTACCCTTCGACTTAGGGTGAATAATCAGGTTAAACTTATCAGGCGAAAGCCATTGAATAACATCGTTGTTAGGCATTGTCTGTTGGTTGGGCTCTAGCCCATACCATTGCTTTATTTGTTCCAGAGTTGGCTTAGTAAGCAATCCTAGTGGAGCAAACAGCTTAAAATTGAGTTGTGCCTCGTGCAGCTCAGATTGCTTGCGGGTAAAATTTACTTTTTGGTTGCAATAAAGCCAATGATACCAACGGTGACTCGTACCAATCCTTAGAGGTATACGAGCTTGTTTGGCGGCTTTTGCTACTTCCTTGTCGGGGGCAGCAAACACAATGGCTTGTGCCTGTAAACTTGCCAGAATAGCAGAATCTTGCACCACGCTTTCTTTGTCAATGAACTGGTCGACAAACTTACTGGATTCGATGACTGCACGGGTATAAGATTTACCCAAAAAATATACCTTAGTGGTAGGAGCAATTGATTTGATATACCCTGTCATAGGAAGCGTAAGCATGACGTCTCCCAGGTTATCGGTACGGCTAATGATAATACTTTCGGGCAGCTTTTTCAATGATGAAGAAGTTATACTGATACCATTCTTTTGCTTGTTCCCTTATGTAGGGTCAGAGTTATACACCTCAGGCAATTCAAAGTCAAATTTAAGGTCTTGCATACACTTAAAATGCCCCTTGGGGCAATGGTTTTTGCCAGATTTTGAGCAAGGACGGCAATTGAGGTCATTGTTTTCTAAAATAACATGAGGGGTGTCATATGGATAAAAACCCAAGGTAGAGGTTCCACCATAAATGGCATAGATTTGTTTTTGAAAAGCGGCTGCGATATGCGTAAGCCCAGTGTCTTGCCCAAAAACAAGTTCAGCTTGTTTTACTATAGAAGCTGACTGACTAATACTTAGTTGGTTACAGGCATTAAATATAGTCAAGTTACTGGCAGGCTTATGGGCAAAATGAGCAACTATTTTATCTCCGGTTATTTTATCTTCTTTGCCTCCGATAAGTACTAAAGGACGATTAATTTTTTTGCATAATTCCATCATACGGTTGAGGGGTAATATTTTAGTAAATTGGCTGGCTCCAATCACAAAAGCCACGTATCCTTTGTGGTGGGTGGATGGTAAAAACTGTTGAATATCAACTTCTTGCTCTTTAGGTATAAAAAAATCTAACCCTTTGCCGTCATACTGTACACCCAATGGTTGCACGGTTCGCAAATACCGATCTGCCACATGCAAATTGGGCATTGTTTTTACCTTAAACTTTACAAATAACCAACGACGTAAGGTGAATTTATGATAGCTATAGGTTTTACGCCGAAGTTGCAAACGCATTAAGCGTGTGCGTACATTTTTGTGTAAGTCGATGATAACATCAAACTTTTCTTTTTTGAGGTCAGATACCAGCTCACTGAGGCTATCTTTTAAAAAATGTAGTTGGTCTATATAGGGGTTAGCTATCACCATTTCTCTATACACATATTTGGTACAGAAGTGTATTTCGGCATTAGGAAGTTGTTTTTTGAGTACACGCACCACAGGCGATGTCCACACAATGTCACCAATTGCTGAAAACCTGATGATTAATATTTTTTGTTTCTTATTTTTTGTAATGCTCATATTTGAATAGGCGTCCGTTTCCTCAATATTAATTCTTTTCAAAAAAGCTTATTTATTTTTTTGCTGTTGTTGATATTCCCTAAGTTTTACATATTTCAGAAAAGTAGTTTGGGCATCCATGATGCCAATAACAAAACCATAATAACCACTCAAAAAGCCACGCTTTAACAAATAAGCTTTCAAAAAAGCAATCAAGGGTTTGGTCACAATCAAAAATACATTGGAACGTTTACCTTTGTCGTAATAACTTTTGGCAGAAATAGATGAGAATTTATTCATTTGGCTTACGTGTCCCTCTACTGAGTAGTAGCTATAGTGTAGCAAATTGCCTTTGAGCTGGATAACCTTGGCACTTTCTTCCATTATAAACTCGTCGTGCGGGTTTAATCCTCCCCAGGCTCCTTTGTTACTTTTCCATAAGCGTAACTTGGTGTCAGGGTACCATCCTCCGTACCACATCCATTTGCCACAATAGTTGGTTACCCGGTTCATTTTATAACCATCAGCTGTCCAGTTTTCTTTAACTGCCAAAATAGATTGGCGTAATTCATCATCCAACGCCTCGTCTGCATCCAGCGACAACACACAGGGGTGAGTAGCTTGGGTAATGGCATAGTTTTTTTGTTCTATGTGCCCTTCAAACTTGTGTTGTACAAACTTTACTCCTCGCTTACGACATATAGCTTCTGTAGCATCAGTAGAAAAAGAATCTACAATCACAATTTCATCTGCCACACCTTGCAACGAGTCAATGCAGCGTCCAATGTTTTGCTCTTCGTTATAAGTAATGATAACTACGCTTATTTGAGGCATAAAATTTATCTCAGACATTAGGGAATTTACAAACAGTCACAAAGTTAAACATTATTCATAAGAATTTACCTTATTCATTCACTGCTTGTTGTAGCACCTGTAACAGATGGCAAAACATAGCCTTGTTTATTGCATAAATCAAGAATAAAGCATTAGTTTTGTTTGAAAGTTTACAGGAAGATAACCCCAGGTTTGGCAATGGAAACAACACCTCAAAAATATTCGGAACAAGAAAAAGAAAATATATTTAATCTGGAGTTTATGCCTCATATCGATGCGGCGTACAACTACGCTTTTCATTTAACCTTAAATGAAGACAACGCCAAAGATCTTGTGCAAGATACCTATTTGCGTGCGTTTCGTTTTATAGAATCTTTTCAGAAAGGAACTAATGCCAAAGCGTGGTTGTTCAGAATATTGAAAAACAACTTTATTAATAACTTCCGTAAAAAAGTAAAAGAACCTGCCAAAGTTGATTATCAGGAAGTTGAAAGCATCTACAACTCTGAAGATACCGAGCTCAATGTTACTGCAGATCTGAGGGTAGAAGTGCTCCAGAGTATGATAGGCGATGAAATAGCCAACGCGCTCAATGCACTGGCAGTAGACTTTCGTACAGTAATTATTCTCTGCGATATAGAAGGATTTACGTATGAAGAAATGTCTAAAATACTGGATATTCCTATAGGTACGGTACGCTCCAGACTACACCGGGCTCGAAATCTTTTAAAAGAAAAATTAAAAGATTATGCCGAAAAAATGGGTTATGAGGACAAGCGCAAGTCAAAAAATAATGCTTAGTATGCCTGTAGCTTTTAACTACGCTTTTTGTAAGTTACTGAAAATTAACGTGATACAAAAGTGTAGATACCTGTGGAACAGGGTGTACCTAGAACCTTGCACCTAGTCCCTAGAACCTTGTCGGGGCTTATAACTAACTGCACCAATGTGTATGGGTAATTAAGGACTTATTGTGACTTATAACTTCTAAAAGCACCTTTTTAATTAAAAATTTAAACCTTTATTTCTGTTATTGATATGTGGTCATCAATAAAAAAACTATTTACGTTCGGAGGAAGCAAGCCCGACTGTGGATCAAAATGTAAAGATCCTCAAATATGCCTGGATAAACTACAGTTAGTAGTAGACAACGAAACTGATCCTGAAAAAGCAGCCCAGATTCTGGAGCAAATAAAAGACTGTAAAATGTGTACTGATTGCTACGAGCAAAACAGTTGCCTGAAAGATTTATTGCATAATAAAATAGAGCGCAAAGCAGTCCCACAAGATTTGATTGATTGTATCAAGTCGAAACTGAAAGAAGAAGGCAGTTAAAACATCATTCTCTGGTTTTGTTTTGTATTTTGTAGTTTAGTACGCATTTTTGTGCATGGAAAACAATTTTTCGGAACAAAAACACACCACAACAACTCCTACCCAAGGAAAGGTGATTATATTTTCAGCCCCATCTGGCTCTGGAAAAACAACTATAGTACAACATTTATTAAAAAATAAAGCACAATTCGGTTTTTCTGTATCTGCCTGCACCCGCAATAAACGCACACACGAAACCCATGGAAAAGATTATTACTTTTTGACTGTGAAAGAGTTTAAACAAAAAATAGATGCACAGGAATTTGTAGAGTGGGAGGAGGTGTACAAAGACAATTTTTATGGTACACTCAAGGCAGAAGTAGAAAAAATTCGTAATACTGGAAAACACGTATTGTTTGATGTAGACGTTAAAGGAGGTATCAACCTTAAGAATTATTACCAAAACGATGCTTTGTCTATTTTTGTGAAAGTACCCTCTTTAGAAGTCTTAGAAAAACGTTTGCGTGCCCGTAATACCGAAACTGAAGAAAGTTTACAGCGCCGATTGGCAAAAGTAAAAAAAGAACTACAAGATCAGGACAAGTTTGATATTATTGTAGTAAATGAGACCCTGAAAGACACTTTGGTAAATGTAGATGAAATCATCCAAGACTTTATAAGCCCCAAATCAATCAATCAAATTACTTAAACTAACTAATTTCACAATCAATGAAAATAGGTTTGTTTTTCGGTTCCTTCAACCCCATCCATATTGGACACTTGATTATAGCCAATACAATGGCAGAAAACACCCACCTCGAAGAAGTGTGGTTTGTGGTTTCGCCGCAAAACCCTTTTAAGAAACAAAAGTCATTGTTGCACGAGTTTGACCGCCTGGATATGGTAGAAAAAGCCATTCAGGATAATTATAAGCTCAAAACCTGCGATGTAGAGTTTCATTTGCCTCGTCCCAGTTACACCATCGATACGCTCACAGTGTTACAGGAAAAACACCCAGCTCATGAGTTTGGTTTGATCATGGGGGGTGACAACCTGAGCCATTTTCATAAATGGAAAAACTACGAACAAATTCTAGAATACTTTAGGTTGTATGTATACCCGCGCCCCGATTCACGCCCCAGTGATTTAGACAAACACCCAAAGGTGAGTTTTGTAGAGTCACCTTTAATGAGTATCTCAGCCACTTTTATTCGCAAAAGCATCAAAGCACAAAAATCTATCAGATACCTGGTGCCCGAGTCGGTAGATTTGTATATCAAAGAAAAGAAGTTTTATCTATAACATTACAGAGTATAAAAAAAGCGTTGTCAATGATTTTGCAACCATTGACAACGCTTTTTATAGTTTATCTATCGGTGGGTGATTATTTATTTCTGCTAATATATATTTTACGTCCACGGTCATTCAAATAATAAATGCCTTTGTTGTTTTTGCTAAATTTTCGCCCAATAAAAGGTTTCTGAGCGTTTGCCTGGAGGTGTCTTACTGTAGGCTTGGCACTCGACCAGTAGATTTGTTGTTTGCTGCCTCTACGCGAGGGTTTGTACACATAGTTGCGGGTGTTTACTGCTACTCGACTTTTAATCAGGTGACTTTTTAATACATACCCCTCATACTCCCCTTCGCCTTTGAGTTTTACATTTACATACGCCCAAATACTGTTAGACGATTTTTCAAGGCTTACCAAGTCTACCTTCATTACCTCGCAGCCAGCGTGCAACACTGCTTGAACATCAGAAGATACTGCAGGTTTTTCAAACAAATTGGAATTGCTTACTTTAATGTAAGCCGTTTGAGCCATGGCAAAAGAAGTGATCAGTAAAGCCATGTAAGTAATGATGATTTTTTTCATTGATATTTAATTTAACTACGCGGTTCGTATTTTAATAGTACAAATATCTATAATTATATTAAGTAATCAAATACTAAATTGTACTTAATTAAGCAAGTTTTTTTTTAGTTTTTACTGCAAAAATTTTAACTTACTGTATTTGAGTAGGTTTACTGTATTTATAGGCTATGCCTTCTTTCTAAAAAAATGACAAACAAAGTAGCCCCGTGCGTACAAACTGTACTGAACGATGGGGTGGGAGAGGAGGGGGGAAGAAGAAAAACAAAAAAATACAGTGCAAAAATTATAATATCAATGCACAAGCTACTAACTTGCGCATCTAAAAGTGAAGATATAAATTATTATATGGAGGCTGTTTTACTTTTAGAAGATCAGACCATTTTTCGAGGCAAAGCCTTGGGCAAAATTGGTACTACTACAGGCGAGTTGTGTTTTAATACTGGTATGACCGGATACCAGGAGATATACACCGACCCATCTTATTTTGGGCAAATCGTCATCAATACCACCTCACACATTGGTAACTACGGAACCATCGACGAAGACAATGAGTCGAATAGTGTGAAAATAAACGGAATGGTATGCAATTATTTCTCACCCATTTATTCCCGCAAAACTGCTGATAGTTCGCTCCAAGATTACCTGGAAGCTGCCAACTTGGTAGGCATAAGCGATATAGATACCAGGGCATTGGTAAAGCACATTCGGCACAAGGGAGCAATGAACGCGGTTATTTCTTCAGAAAATACTGACCTTGAATTTTTGAAAACCAAATTGGCCGAAACCCCTTCAATGGCTGGGCTGGAGCTTGCCTCTAAGGTAACTACTGCGGAACCTTATTTTTTGGGCAGTGAAGGTGCCAGGTTTAGGGTGGCAGTGCTTGACTTGGGGATTAAAACCAACATTCTGAACAATTTCCACGAGCGTGATTGTTACTGTAAGGTGTTTCCGGCAAAAGCTTCTTTGGAAGAAATGCAGGAGTTTCAACCTCATGGCTACTTTATTTCTAATGGACCTGGCGATCCGGCATCTATGCCTTATGCAGTTGAAACAGTGAAAGAAATGTTGGCAACCAATACTCCAGTATTTGGTATTTGTTTGGGGCACCAGGTAATTGCCTTGGCAATGGGGGTAAAAACCTATAAAATGCATAATGGGCACCGTGGCTTGAACCACCCTGTCAAAAACCTCATTACAGGTAAGAGTGAAATTACTTCGCAAAACCACGGTTTTGGTGTAGATCGCAAATCGGTTGAGGGCAACAAGGACATCATTGTTACTCATGTAAACCTCAACGATGATACGGTAGCAGGCATTAAGATTAAAGGCAAGAAAGCATTCTCGGTACAATACCACCCTGAGTCTTCGCCGGGTCCACACGATTCTCGCTACTTGTTCGACGAGTTTATTCGCCTCATGGCAGACTAAAGTACATCATTCATTAAACGCTTCCTTGTTTGAATTAGGAAGTATTCAATAAGTTTTTGTCCCACACCTAAAGCGGCTCTTGAGCAAAGCTTTAGGTGTTTTTTTATTTACTCCCGAAGCCTGTTGGTTTGATCAAATGCAAATACATGTAGAGTGGATAGAAAGACAAGGATATTTGTTGTATCAAACTAAGGCACATATACCACAAATGTGTGATTGGTTGATAGTATAAATTTTAAAGTAGCAATATATTGTATAAGCGTTCATTTATGTAATAATTAGCTTGCCCTAGTTTGGCTTTCTTGAGAAAACCATCATTAGCTAAAGTATTTAAATAATTGGCTGCAGTCTTTCGTGAAACACCTAAGTCTTTTTCCATAAATTCAATTTTTGTATATGGGTGTTTAAATAAGTTATTTAATAAATCCTGACTATAAAATTTTTTATACTGTGCTCTAATTGAATGTTTGTACTCAGACATTAATTGTTGTATATTTTTTACTACTTGAATTGTTTCGTTAGCAATATTTTCTACGCCTGTTATAATGTAGAGAAGCCAAGGTTCCCAGTTGTTTGTTTCTCTTACATCTTGCAACAATCTATAGTATTCAGCCTTATTTGCAATAATGTAACGGCTAAGGTATAAAATGGGTAATTCGAGTAGGTCTTTAATTACTAGGTAAAGCACATTAATAATACGTCCAGTCCGTCCATTGCCATCATAAAAAGGGTGAATACTTTCAAATTGATGATGTATTATAGCCATTTTTATTAATGGATCTAAATCTGATAAGTCGTCATCATTAATAAACCTCTCTAGGTTTGTCATCAATTCTTGTATTTCTTGGGCGTTTTGTGGTGGCGTATATACTACCTGACCTGTAGTAGCATTTGTGAGCGTAGTCCCAGGGTTTGCTCTGAGCCCAGCATTATTTTTTTCAAGAGTTTCCTGTATTTTTTGTATTTGATTAACTGTTAAAACCTTGTGTGTAGATATTAAATCAAATCCATGTTTTAGTGCCGCAATATAATTCTGAACTTCTTTTGCTTCTAGTGATTTAATACCTTCTAAACTTAATTCGGCTTTGTATAAATCGTCGTGTGTAGTGATAATGTTTTCTATAGCACTACTATCTTTTGCCTCCTGCAGTACCAATGCATTAATTAAAATAGCTGCATTAGGGATACTAGATACTACTCCTTTTAATTCAGCTAGTGCTTTGTTTGCAGTATTTACTTTTTTTAATACTTGTTTAGTCTCTAAGTCGTATGGTAATGGTAGTTTTTGAATACTCATATTAGAATAAAAGTGGAAATTTTACTCAAAGGAAAATAGATATGGGAAGAAAATCAAAAAATCTACCCAAAGGGATATAGATATGGGAAGAAAATCAAAAAATCTACCCAAAGGAAAATAGATATGGGAAGTGTAATAGCAAATTTGTAGCTTCACCACAAAAAAATAACCCCGCTTCTGTACAAGAAACGAGGTTTTGATTTAGGCAATAATACTCAATTGCTCCAACACTTTTTGTTCAAGTTGTTTAGGCACTTTGGCATATTGCAAAAAGCTCAAACTGGCAGACGCACGCCCCGAAGATAAACCACGGATGGCAGGTACATAACCAAACAATTCGCTCAAAGGTACTTCTGCCTTGACAATCTGTGATCCGGCTTTGGTTTCCAAGCCTACAATCATACCCCGACGGCGGTTAATGTCGCCATTAATCACCCCAGTATATTCTTCAGGAGTAGTAGCTTCTACCATCATCACAGGTTCAAGCAAACAAGGTTTTGCCAGGGGTGCTGCCTCTTTGAATCCTTCTAGTGCTGCTTGTTCAAAATCTTGGGCAGTAGAGTCATTCTCATGAATACCACCATCAAACAAACGTACTTGCATCGATTCTATGGGGTAACCCGCTAATATACCCTGTTGCATGCCGAGCTCAAAGCCTTTTCTCACCGAAGGAATAAACTCCTGAGGAATTGCCCCTCCTTTGATGTTGCTTATAAACTCTAGTCCAGGTTTACCATCTTCGCGTGGCGATAATTCAAAGGCTATTTTGGCATAACTACCACTGCCACCGTTTTGTCGCTTAAGCAAATAGGTATGTTTTACCGACTGAGTAAGTACTTCTTTATAAGCTACTTGAGGCGCCCCTTTTCGGATACTAAGCTCAAAATCGTTTTGCATACGATCTATCACTACCTCAAGGTGCAATTCGCCCATTCCACGCAAAATAGTTTGTCCGGTTTGGTGGTTTACCTCCAGTTTTATCGAAGGGTCTTCCTCTTTTACTTTTTCAAGCGCTTTGCCTAATTTATCGGCTTCTTTTTGGTTTTGAGCTTCTATAGCATATCCAATGACTGGCTCAGGAAACTGCATGGCTTCCAACACTATAGGTTGCCCTTGGGCAGTCAAAGTATCCCCAGTACGGGCATCTTTGAGCCCCACAACAGCACAAATATCACCAGCCGAAGCTTGGTCGATGCCTTCATATTTATCAGACAAAATTTGCCGCAAACGACTTGCCCTGACTTTTTGCCCTGTACGCATATTGTTTACAAAATCGCCCCGGTTAAGGACACCAGAGTATACCCTTACGAGCGCCATTTTACCCACAAACTTGTCTACCAACACCTTGAAAACCAGCCCTGAAAATGGCGCATTAACGGTTGTTTGACGTACTTCTTCTTGTTCGGTTTCAGGGTTTATACCCACTACTTCGCTTTTGTCTTGAGGCGAAGGCAAGTAGTCAATGACAGCATCAAGTAAGGGTTGTACTCCTTTGTTTTTATATGCCGAACCAGCCAAAACAGGGGTAATGTGCATTTGCAAAGTAGCTTGTCTAATGGCGCGCATAAGGTCAGCTATTGTGATGCTTTCGGCATTTTCTACATATTTGCTCAACAACACCTGGTCATACTCAGCTACCTGTTCCAGCAAATGTTCACGCCAATGCAACGCTTCTGCCTGCCACTCTTCAGGAACCGGAAGTCGTTGGAAGGTTTGCCCTACGTCATCATCGTTCCAGACAATAAAATTCATATTTAACAAATCAATTACGCCCCTAAAGTTGTCTTCAGCCCCCACTGGAAGCTGCAAAGGCACAGCATTCGTTTTCAAACGTTGCTTCATTTCAGCCACTACTCTCAAAAAATTAGCTCCTTTGCGATCCATTTTATTCACAAAAGCCAACCTTGGTACTCCATAACGGTCGGCTTGTCGCCATACAGTTTCTGATTGGGGCTCTACCCCCGAAGCAGCACAAAACAACATGACTGCTCCATCGAGTACTCGTAGTGAACGTTCTACCTCTACCGTAAAGTCTACGTGCCCTGGAGTGTCTATCAGGTTGAACTGATATTTTTGCCCCTGATGCTGCCAAAAGGTAGTAATGGCGGCAGAAGAAATAGTAATGCCTCGTTTTTCTTCTTGTGGGTCACTGTCCATGGTAGTGTTACCGTGGTGCACTTCGCCCATTTTATGAATCATTCCAGTGTAGTACAATATGCGTTCAGTAGTGGTAGTTTTTCCAGCGTCTACATGCGCCATTATACCCAGGTTACGAAGGTTACTTAACTTTTTCATAAGATAATTGATTTTAAAAATTGAACTAAAATTTGATAGCAAAGCTGATGAAAGGGCACAAAAAAAGCCTCCCTAAGAATAGAGAGGCTCTTGACAATGACTTACAGGTGTGTTGAATCACCAGTTTAGCATCGGCAATAGGCATCTGTTCTTAGAGGGTAAATCCCTAAGAGGCAAAGTCATGAAAAGTAATTTGCTTATCTGAATAAGCGTTTGAACAGATTGTCGATACATCATTTTATACAGTATTTTCACGCGTTTTACAACAGTAATACGCTATAAGCGAAAAGTAGAACTGACTCAATCATCATCAGTTAACTACAACCACTTTTTAGAGGTATATATAATTTTGTCTTTTTTACACAAAAAAAGCCTTTCCCAAAAAAGGAAAGGCTTCAATAGTGTGTGTGTTGTTTTGATATCTATTGATTTGAACCTTACAATTTTAGGCATAATCGGAGTGCATCATTATCTATCCAGATAATGCGTACCGAAGCAATGGCTTCTATGTGATTATGTATGTAAGGGTTTGACATTTCTAATTTAAAATTAAACTTCTTCTTTCAAAACTACGACAAGCGCACTGAAAGGTTTCGTTAATGCAAAGGTAATGATATTTTTTTAACAAAAAAAAGCTTATATATTCTTGATAAAATGAAGGGTTTTAATTATAATTAAATAAAGATTTGTGGTTTTGCTGACTTGCAGTTTTTGCAAAAGCACCACGACATTCGTGTTTATCCTTTTAATGAGCCTTTTATATTCATAACTCACCATCGGCTTATCCAATAACCTTCTTTTTTATGCTTTTAAAGCACTTTTTTGGCAACAACATCTACCTTCTTTGCGTTTTTGTTGTCATCTTGTCACACTAAAAACCTTAAAAAATTTAAACACACACACAATGAAAAAGCTACTTGATGAACACTATGTACTTGTACAATTAGATGAAGAACATAATATAATTGAGATAGTCTGGAGAAAGTTTGCCATGAGTAGACAATATCGCCAGGCTATAGAAACAGCGTATCAGGCAATTGTAGAATATAATGTGACTGGTTGGTTGTCGGATATGACCAATGCAAGTGTAGTAGCAATGGAAGACCAACAATGGATGAAAAATGTGATGATTCCAAAGGGGATAGCGGCAGGCATTGCCAAGGCAGCTATTGTAAAGTCGGAAGATATTAATAGCCAAAAGTTTGTCAGAAGCGTTGAGTCTGGTATGAGAAGCTTTTCTAGTGGGCATTTCGCCTCTATTGAAGAAGCCCGTGAGTGGCTTAAGAAAGAAACTGTATTGAACTAAAAACTCATGCAATAGGAGACTTATTTAGGAACGTGATTACCCCATGAATGTATTAACTGAGGGCTTTAAGTATTTGATAAACAATGCCTT
This sequence comes from uncultured Microscilla sp., assembly GCF_947493425.1. GTDB lineage: Bacteria > Bacteroidota > Bacteroidia > Cytophagales > Microscillaceae > Microscilla. The sequence goes on from NZ_CANLRP010000003.1 coordinate 51,476, forward strand.
CAATTAAAAATAAGCACCTTCATCGCTTCAGCTCGTGTCTCCACCATAGCCGTCAGGCTAATATTTTTTAGTGATTTAATCTGTCTTTCATGGCCAGATATTGATGTTTTAATCAGTGTTTGAAGATGGCGCGCTGCGTCCTCGCGCGTGCCCAGCAAATTTTACGATGGCACACGCGAGGACGACGTGCGCAAGCTGTTTTTTTAGTTCCAAATATTTCTGTGTAAAAGAGAAGAAACACTTAGTTTTTATGGTTTTCTGCTTAGTCTGACGGCTATGGTGTCTCCACGAGCTGATCGAAACCTTGAAAAACACTGTTCCCAGGCGCTGTAATGAGGCGATTTGTGAAGACACAAACCGAGGTGAAAAAATAGTAGGGTAGAGTACTGCACAATCCCCAACCTGAGATGATATACCCCCAAAAAAGAAAGTGGTAATTTTTATAGTGAAAAAAACAGTATATTGAAGTCTATAGAGCCAATGTTGATCATAAAGTGTAATTTATAAAAAAGCAATGGTTTTGTTTGACGCAATTGACGAATTGCCACCAATAATTGATCAAATGCCTGGCTTACTTTACCACCCACAAATAAACACCTATTTCACCGTCTTGTCACCCCTTAATCTTTTAAATATGGTCACTAGACAGCGATAAACCGTTATTTGCTCCCGCTATTTTTTTTAAAACTTGTATTTTTTGAAACATTTGAGTAGTATTGTAGTGTATTAGTTAAGTAGTACACTAAATCACTACTCAAACAATGATAAAAGTAGAACAACTTTCTTTTGGGTATAAACGCAAGCAAGCCCCCCTGTTCAACCAATTTGACCTTAGTTTGTCGTTGGGCAATATTTATGGTTTGTTGGGGCAAAACGGGGCGGGTAAATCAACCTTACTCAAACTATTGGCAGGCTTACTTGTTCCCCGAAAGGGGCATATCTATGTGGGTGGCTTAACACCAAAAGCACGGGCACCACAATTTTTGCGCGAAGTGTATTTGGTGACTGAAGAGTTCTATTTGCCCCCTTTTTCTATCCAAAAATTTGTAGCGTTGTATAGCCCCTTTTATCCACGCTTTAGCCACGAGGCGTTGAGTAATTATTTACAAGAGTTTGGGTTGCAGCCCAACCAAAAGCTAACAGGGTTGTCATACGGGCAAAAGAAAAAGTTTTTATTGTCTTTTGGGTTGGCTACCGATTGCCAGTGGTTGATCTTAGACGAACCCACCAATGGTTTAGACATTCCTGCCAAAAGCCAGTTTAGGCAAGTGTTGGCAAGCGCCATTCATGACCAACGTAGTTTTGTGATTTCGACCCACCAAATAAGAGACATGGAAGCCTTGATAGACCCCATTATTATTTTGGAGCAAGGCAAGCTGGTGTTTCATCAAAGTTATGAGTGTATGGCACAAAAGCTCACTATGAGCAAGCAGAAAAACTTGCCCAGTGACGACCACCTGATATATGCCGAGTCGGGGTTGGGGGGCTATACTGTAGTACAAGAAAATACCACACAAGCCGAAACCAACCTTAGCCTTGAGCTATTGTTTAAGGCAGTGATTAATAATCAAGAAAAAATCAATCAAATATTTAATAAATAGCCCGTGAAAAAACTTTTTGACATAGCGAGGTTTGGGTGGCTTTTGAAAGCAGAATTGTACCGAAGCAAGCGAGGAATCATCATGGCCTTTGCCATCACGTTTGGCTTATTGTTGCTCAACTTGTGGCTAGAACCTTTGGTAAGCACCAGCCCCGTATATGACGCACACCCGGAAAACTATGCCTTGGCTTTGTTTATGGGTGGTTTTGCCCTCAGTAGCCTGGCTTTTAGCGATTTGGGTAACCATCTAAAGCAATACCATTACTTGGCGTTGCCAGCGTCTACCCTCGAAAAGCTACTCACAATGTGGTTGCTCACTACTTTGGGCTGGGTGTTGAGCTTTTCATTGATGTATTATGTATATACCCTCATTGCCAACCCATTAGGGCAGTTGCTTTTTCCACAAGTTACCTTTGAGGCATACCAACCATTGGGTAGTTTTTCGTTGCGTAGCATTCACTATTATTTAGTATTGCAAGGTGCATTTTTGGTAGGCGCAGCGCATTTCAGGGGCTACGTATTTGTTAAAACACTGTTGGTGTTGGTGCTGTTTGGGAGCTTGTGTGTAGGCTTAGGGTATTTGATGATTTCGGGTTTGAGCAATGCCGAAAACGAGTGCTTAACTAATCTGGAAAACAAGCCGGGTACTTTATTCTATGGGTTTTGGCAAAGCGTTCAATGGGTATTTTGGTGGTTGTTTGCCCCCTTGTGTTGGGTAGTTACATTTTTTGGGTTAAAAGAAAAGGAGGTATAGCGTGGAGTTTAATGATAACCAACCCATTTATATGCAAATAGCCGATCATTTTTGTGAACATGTATTGCTCAAAAAATGGGAGGCAGGCGACCGCATTCCCTCGGTGCGCGAAACAGCGGTAAACATAGAAGTAAACCCGAATACTGTCATGCGTACTTTTAACTATTTGCAAGAGCAAGGTATTATATTCAATAAACGAGGCATTGGCTATTTTGTGGCGGATGATGGATTTGAAAAAACTAAAGCATTGAAAAAGAAAGACTTTATCACTCAAGAGCTGCCCGCTTTTTTTAAGGCTATGAGCTTGCTCAATTTGAGCATCGAAGACATTAGGCAGTATTATCAACAATACCTCGATAACCAAACCGATGACGTCCCATGAAAACAAGTCATAAAATATTATTAATTGTGGTGGGTTTTGTGGGGCTGTTTGCTTTAGTAGGTGGGTGGATGCTACGCCTTGAGGTAAAAGCCAGGGTTGCCCAAAAGCGACACCAATATCGAACTATAGACCTGAGCCAAGCACCCCAACTAGAGCTCAGGGGTAGGTGGCAAGTGACCATACAGCAAGGTAGCCAGGCAAAACTTAGTTTGGCTAAATCTGATGTGCCCCCTGTGATCACAAATACCCAGGAAACCATTCGGCTCAAGGTTACAAAAGCCAGCCCAGTATTAAAGGCACGTATTACTTTGCCTACACTTAAGTACTTGCGTCTTGCCAATGGTACCACAGTGGTGCTGCAAAACTTCAAAGTAGACTCGCTCGCGGTAAGGCTTAGCCCACAAGCCAGCTTTACAGGTAGAAACAATGAGTTTGTGTACTTACAGGTAAAGCCTGTTGATGAGTAACCAGTTTTTATCAATTGTTAGAAACTGTCCGCCTTTTGAGGCAATTAATTTAAAAACCATATAACCATCAGTAGATAAACAGCTTTTAGTTGCTTGTAATGCAAAAAGACAACTTGCAGCTAATGGCTTGCTACTTTTAAAAAAAAAGAACCATGAAAAGATATTCACCAAAAACCATTGCCCGTGTTGCTGGACTGTTTTACTTAGCAGTAATTGTATGTGGCGTGTTTGCCGAATTTTTTGTTCGAGGCAAGTTGATGGTCTCAGGCAATGCCACCGCCACCACTCAAAACATTATGGCATCGCCTGACTTGTTTCGTTTGGGTTTTGTGAGTGACTTAATGATGTTATCTGCCTTTTTATTATTGGCTTTTACCCTTTATGTATTATTCAAGAGTTTGAGCAAAAGCCTCTCTTTACTGTTTTTGTTGTTGGTAGTGATTAGCACGGCTATTTTATGCCTGAATATGCTCAATCATTTGGCGCCTTTGTTGATGCTGACAAAGGGCAATTATATGGCAGCATTTAGTGGCAGCCAAGGAGAAGAACAAGTGTTGTTTTTCTTAGATATGCATAAAAACGGCTACATGATTGCCCAAATATTTTACGGAGCTTGGCTGTTTCCTTTGGGATATTTGACTTACAAGTCGTCTTATTTCCCTAAAGTATTAGGCATCTTGCTTATGCTAGGTGCAGTGAGTTACCTTACCGACTTTTTTATCTATTTTTTGTTGCCAAACAATTATAGAACATTGTCGCCCATCATTACTTTGCCAGTAGATATTGCCGAATTTTCGATGTGCTTGTGGTTGTTGATCAAAGGTGTAAAAACACCTAAAAAGAATACGTCACAGCCTACATTAGCCACTGCTTAACCCATAACAAATCAGTAGGGGCTTTATTTCATTTAGTAGTAGAAACCTGATTTATTTGGTTTACTTCGGCTTGATATTTATCATAAATGAGTGGATATTGAACCTGAATAGATTCAATATCCACTCATTTTTTTTATACAATGAAGCATAAGTTATTATTTGTATTCACCTTATTGCTAGGTCTTCACATATATAGCCAGGCGCAAGGTGATTTTAACCCCAAAAAATATAAAAAGGCAATTAAACGCGAGCGAAAGTCCAAGGACAAAGAAATGAAAAAAGGGGAGCAATCGCCCTTAAGCAAGGTTGATCGGCGTAAGTTTAAACGGCTCAAATACTACAAGGTAGATATTACTTATCGAGTACTTGCCAAAATAAAGTTGACGCCTGACACCGATTTTTTTGATATGATGACCTCCAATGGCAAAAAGCAAAAATATCGTCAATATGGAATCTTGCACTTTGAGCTACAAGGCAAAAAACTTACCTTACCTGTATACCAAAGCCAACGCTTGATGCGATTACCCCAATACAAAAAGTATTTGTTTACCCCTTTTACTGACTTAACCAACGGCCAGCATACCTATAGTGCGGGGCGTTACCTTGACCTGCGCATTCCTACTCAAAACACCTCCAGTTTTATCATCGATTTTAACAAAGCATACAACCCTTATTGTGCTTACAACTCTAGTTATTCCTGCCCCATTCCACCCCCTGTCAACCACCTAAACATAGCCATAAAAGCAGGAGAAAAGAAGTTTAAAAAATAATAACAGGTTCGTTAGATTACAATCCTCCAAAGCCTGGTTTTGGTCATTTGATGGATAGGATTTAGTGACAACTCCTCTTTAATTCAGTGAAAATTGACAGTGTAATCGGGATTTTTACTGGATTGTTGTATCTTAATTTTAAATCAAAAACTTACATCCAATGATTCAGAACCAAATGAATGACCAGCCAAACAATAAGGCAGGTGACGAAAAAATGAAAAAGGCGTATAAACTTGCCAAAAGTTTGCTCAAAGACCGCTTGGACAACGAAGAAAAAGAGTTGCTCGAAAACATAGACCAGTCAGATGTGGTAGTAGTCAGTGGTACCTACGATCATATTCACCTTGTACTTACCCACCTCAACTTACCTTTTATAGAAGTGAACCATTCGCAGTTTTTGGAACTAAACCTCAAAGGAGATCAAACTGTATTTGTAAACTGTGCCGCAGATTTTCCGCCAGAAGGTGCGCGTAAACTGGCTACTTTTGTGGCAAAAGGAGGACAATTGATTACCACCGATTGGGCGCTTAAAAACGTGCTGGAGGTGGGGTTCCCTAATACGGTAGCTTACAATGGCAAACCTACTGGCGACGAAGTAGTACGCATTGAGTTGTTAGATCGTGAAGACCCTGTGATTGCGGGTTTTTTGGATGAAGAAACCGAGCCGGTATGGTGGCTGGAAGGATCGTCTTACCCCATTAAAATATTGGACAAAGAAAAAGTAAAAGTGTTGATGAAGTCGAAAGAACTAGGCGAGAAATATGGCGATGATCCGGTAATTGTACGCTTTAACCACGGCGATGGGGTAGTGTACCATATGTTGTCTCATTTTTATTTGCAACGCACCGAAACCCGCGAAGCCAAACAAACAGGGACAGCATCGACTTATGCGATGTCGAAAGGGGCTACCTCTGAGACCATGGCACAGTACAACAACGAAGGCGAAGGGGTGAATTATGGCGAAGTACAATCGGCAAGTACCTCAGCAGAGTTTGTGTCGAGAGCCATCCTTAAACAAAAAAAGAAGTGGAAACCCAAAAAATGAAACCAACAGAAATAGAATCAGGGAAATAGAGTCAGACAAAACAGGGGTTTTGCTAGCTTGGCAAGTTGCCAGTGTTTTATACAATAGGGGTAGCCCTGCTTTAATTAATCTTGTGATTGCTGTCAACTCACTCTATTTATTGTACTTTTGTTGAACGAACGAAAACTTGTACTGGCATACATCCCTTGATGGCGGAATTGTAGCAATAAGTTTTAAACTTTTTACAACATCGTGTAGTTTTTTGAAAATATAATGAAGGTAGATTATTTGATTGTAGGGCAGGGCATTGCAGGTACGGCACTTTCGCACACCTTGCTGCAGCAAGGCAAAAAGGTGTTGGTAACTGATACGCCTTATGCGGGGAGCTCTTCGAGAGTAGCAGGGGGTGTTTGTAATCCGATTACGGGCAGAAAACTAGTAAAGACCTGGAAAGCCGATGAGCTTTTTCCTTTTTTAAAAGCTTTTTATCAAGGCTTGGAAAAGACATTAAACACGCAGTTTTTTTATCCCCGACAAATCTATCGTACATTTAAATCGGTAGAGCAACGTGACCAATTGCTTGAGAAAAGTGCCCAAAACGAGTGGGAGCATTTTTTTGATACCAAGGTAAACGACCACCTTTACGAGCCTTTTTTAGATGCTCCAATGGGAGGTTGGCAAACCAAACAAGGAGGTTGGCTTGATACATCGAAGCTCTTAGATGCGTATTGTCAGTATTTACAAACCTTGGGGAGCTATCGAAAGGTAGAGTTGGTGTATGATGATATACAAATAACACCAGGCAAGGTAGTATGGAAAGATGTGGAGGCAACGCACCTTATTTTTTGTCAGGGTATGCAAGGTAAGCATAACCCTTATTTTGCTCAAATGCCCTTTAGGTTGGTTAAAGGCGAACTGTTACATATCAAAATAGACCAACAACCACCCCTGGAAAATATCATTAGTCAGGGAGTGTTTATGTTGCCATTGTCAGACGCGCCTGGCGAATACTTGGTAGGGGCAACCTACGAATGGAGAGACTTGAGCACTGTGCCCACCGAAAAAGCCAAGGCACAGTTGCAAGAAAAATTGAATAAATGGCTTAAATTGCCCTACGAGATTTTGGGGCAAAAAGCAGGAGTTCGCCCCGCCACACTAGATCGTCGTCCTTTGGTGGGTGTACACCCCGATTATCCAGCAATTGGTTTTTTTAATGGCTTGGGCACCAAAGGTGTGTCTTTGGCGCCTTATTTTGCCCGGCACTTGGTAGAGCATATCGAGCAAGGGGCACCCTTAAATGAAGAAGTAGACTTGATGCGTTATTGGGAACACCCGATTGATAAATCTTGATAGTATACAACCTGACTAACCATATAGAATAATAAAAACTGGTGGCTATATTTTACTGTATCATCAAAAAGAAATAACTCTTTCACACACTTTCATTTTCATTGCTAACTTATGAAAGATTACTTAAAACGAATACAATACCTACCCATATTAATGCTTATCGGACTGATTGGTTTGTGGGCACCACAAAGTTATGCGCAAAACTCTAAAGTAACTTTTGGTAAAAACCGTGTGCAGTATAAGGCGTTTCGCTGGAGGGTGCTGAGCACTGCCAACTTTAATGTATATTATTATGACAACGGTGCGCGTATGGCAAACTTTGCGGCGTTGTTTTTAGAAGATCAGTTTGATCGTATTACTGATTTGTTGGGGTATACGCCTTATGCCAAAACTAAAGTTTTTGTGTATAATTCGGTCACCGACTTACAGCAAAGCAATGTAGGGCTTGACAAAGACTTTGTGGGCAATGGAGGTAAAACTAATTTTTTTAAGGCGCAGGTAGAAGTACCCTATACCGGGAACGAAACCAGATTTAAGCGAGAGCTAAAACTGGGGATTTCGCAAATGTTTATCAATGAAATGATGTTTGGCGGAAGCCTGAAAGATATGTTGCAAAGCTCTTATATAGGTAGTTTTCCTGAGTGGTTTTTGGAAGGAGCCGCCGCCTATGTTGCCGAGGGATGGAGCGAAGACATGGACAACTACATGCGTGACTTATTTATTCATCGCAAGCGTCGCAATCCTAATATTACTTCTGGGCAGGAAGCCATTTATGTGGGGCAGTCGGTATGGAACTTTATTGCCGAAAAATACAGCAAGACAAACATTTCTAACATTTTAAACCTTGCCCGTATTATCAGAAATGAAAAGAACAGCATCTCCAGTTCGTTGGGGGTGCGTTATCGTCAGTTTATGCGTGCCTGGCGCAACTATTACCGCGACTTGTCGAACCTTGCCAAAGAAGGAACCGAAGAAGCCCCTAAAGATTTTTCGGTGCGCAAGCGCAACCCCAAGAGGTACCTATATAATCACGTCAAAATAAGTCCTGATGGTAGGTTCATCGCTTATTCTGAAAATAGAAACGGAAAGTTTTGTGTGATAGTGAAAGACTTGACTACCAAAAAGAGGAAGATCATTTATAAGGGAGGCTACCACGCCATTTATCAGCGTTTTGACAATAACATTCCATTGATAGGCTGGCAAGATGAGCGCCGTTTAGCCATTATATATGCGCACAAAGGTGAAACCAAACTCACGGTATACGATGTGTTGCGTAAGAAACGCACCTTTGAGCGGGTCTGGTTTTTCTTTAATCATATTACAAGCTTTGATATTTCACGCGATGGCAAACATTTGGTCATGAGTGCTGATCGTAAAAATGATGTAAAGATTAAAGCCGGACAAAATGATTTGTACACGTTTGACCTGGACAACGCTATCTTAAAAAAACTGACTGATGATTGGTACGACGATATGAACCCGGCTTTTGTGGGGAATTCAAACAAAAAAATATTGTTCTCTTCTAATCGCCCTTCTGATTCATTGAAAAGAGTAACGGCACAGCAAACCGGAAACTTTGACATGAACACCGAAAATTTTGACATTTTTATATATGACCCAACCGTAAGCAAACAAGCCTTGCAAAGGGTGACTTACACGCCCGATAAAGAAATTGAGCCTACCTTACTAAACCGGAATACTTTACTTTACCTCAATGACGAAACAGGGATTTATCAATTGTATAAGCACAACCTACGCACTGGCAAAGTAACTCAGCTGACCAACTATAGTCAAAGTATTGAAGCGTTTGATGTCAATAATTTTACCAAAGGGTTGGGCTTTTTGACGTTGCGTAAAGGAAGATACTATGTCAATTATAAAAGCAATTTTGACTTTAACCAAACCCCCTCCAATGTATTTCAGACTTTGCGCAAAGAAATGTTGAATAAGCGCTACTCTACAAACAACATCAACAATAAAACAAAATTTCCTGTCATCAATATTAACAATAATACCTCTGATACTACCAAAAACATTGGCTACGCCGATGACGAGGTAAATACTGATGACTACCAGTTTGACCCTGAGGTAATCAAAGAAATACAAAAAAAGGCAGGAATTATTGACAAAATTGTAAACAAGGCAACAGACACAACAAACAAAAAAGAAAAAAGAGTAAAGGTAAAAGGTCCCTATGATTATGAACCCCGTTTTCGCACCGAGAATGTAACCTCTACCGTAGAGATTGACCCACTGCGAGGTTGGGGAGTAGTGTTAAAAATTGCCATGTCTGATATGTTGGAAAACCACAAAATTAATGCGGGGCTATTATTTATTACTGATTTGCGTAGCAGTACATTTTTTGGCGAGTATCAATACCTGGGCGGGCGATTTGACTATAAGTTTCGCTACGAAAAAGCCAATATATTTATCAATCAAGACCCTGTGTCGCAACGTTATACCAGAAATAACCTGGAAGCCACCATAGCTTACCCTTTTACTAACCTGAGCCGCATTAGTGTAAGTCCTTTGTATACGGTTACTCAATTTACCAACCTAAGACCCCAGGCAAGCGCTCTGGCCCAACCAGAGGTCAATGTAAATTATGGTGGACTGCGCATGGAGTATGTGTTTGACAATACTATATCGCGTGGGTTAAACATGTTGATGGGTACCCGTATCAAAGCAAAGTTTGAAAACTTCTTTGGAATAGGAGCTGCGCTCGAAAGTTTCAACAAGTTTACGGTGGAGTTTAGACGTTATACCCAAATTCACCGCGACTTGATCTTTGCCACGCGTATTTCCTACGGACAATTTGGGGGCAATGCTCCTAAGAGTTTTTTGCTGGGTGGCATGGATAACTGGATTTTTAACCAAACCGATGGGGGAGGAGCTGATAACCCGCTGGCAGTAACCTCTAGCGAACAAAACAACAGTGATTTATTATTTACCGAGTTTGTAACCAGCATGCGAGGGTTTAACTACAACAAACTGTCGGGAACCAACTATATTTTGGGTAACTTTGAGTTACGCTTACCCATTGTGAAATATTTATTTGGTAAGCGCATTACTTCTAACTTCTTCAAAAATCTACAGTTTATTGGCTTCTTTGATGTAGGCTCTGCCTGGACAGGTCCTAGCCCACTCAACGAAGAAAACAGTTTGAATACAAGAAATATAGGAGGACCACAAAGTCCATTCAAAGCTGTTGTAACCGACTTCAAAGATCCATTCATCAGTAGTTATGGAGTAGGAGTACGCACCATGTTGCTTGGCTATTATGCCAAGCTCGATGTAGCCTGGGGCATAGAAGATGGACTGGTAGCACCCAAGCCTAAGTTTTATATCACTTTTGGCAACGATTTTTAATCCCCTTTTTAGTGAAACAATTTTTAAGCGGTAAGGAGTAGGCAAAGTCTACTCCTTACCGCTTTTTTGTTGGGTACTTAGCGCTATATATGCTCAAATGCCTTATTTGCAACTTCCCCTCTAAGCTCGTACCTTGCCCTTTTTTACTTTTGAAGCTCAATACAAATCAAGATGCGCAAACTCCAAAACGAAGAACTAGACCGCTTGTCGGTAGAAGACTTTAAAGAAACCCCCAAAAAACCAATAGTGGTAGTGTTAGACAACATTAGAAGCATGCACAATGTAGGGTCATCTTTTAGAACCAGTGATGCTTTCTTGGTAGAGAAAATTTATCTCTGTGGTATTACCGCAAAACCTCCCCACCGTGAAATCCAAAAAACCGCCTTGGGCGCTACCGAATCGGTTGCCTGGCGGCACGTAGCAACTACTGAAGAAGCCATTGTTGCCTTAAAACAAGAAGGGTGGACTATAGTGGCTATAGAGCAAGTAGATGAAAGTGTGTCGTTGGAGAAATTTAACTTCGAGGCAGACAAAAAGTATGCTTTTGTATTTGGCAACGAAGTATTTGGAGTAGACGAAGAAGTAGTAAAACAAGCTGATGTGTGTATAGAAATTCCGCAATTTGGTACCAAGCATTCGCTCAATATTTCGGTGAGCATGGGGGTTGTTATCTGGGACTACTTTAGTAAAATGCAAAGGTAAAACTCCTTGTTTGGTGAAAGTGAGATGAACGTTTGCATATCTTTTTGAACCTGCGGGTTAATTTTTATATTACATAATAGAATAAATAAAAGAATAAATGTTGTTTTGCAGTGTATTAGGTGTTGTTTTTGATTACCTCACCTTTCTAAGAACTTTTAGCGATAAATCTCTGTTTGGTTTTTTTATAAAAAGGAAACCTTTACTTTGTACTTGATATTCAAACTTTTACTAACACACGTATGAGTAAACAATTCAAACATTATGACAGTTATGTTGCCTTTATGGAGGTAATAAAGGCAAAGAATCCACATGAACCCGAATTTATTCAGGCTGTTGACGAAGTAGCCCGTGATATATTACCATTTGAAGAAGAAAACCCTGCATACAAAGGAGAAAAGTTTTTTACTCGGATGATTGAACCAGAAAGGGTATTTATTTTCCGTGTTCCCTGGACAGATGATAAGGGTAACTTCCATATTAACCGTGGCTTTAGGGTACAAATGAACAGTGCCATTGGCCCCTATAAAGGTGGTTTACGTTTTCACCCTTCGGTTAACCTAAGCATCCTGAAGTTTCTTGCTTTTGAGCAAGTATTCAAAAATAGCCTCACTACGTTGCCACTGGGTGGTGGTAAAGGTGGCGCCGACTTTGACCCTAAGGGGAAGTCTGACAACGAAGTAATGAGGTTTTGCCAGAGTTTTATGACCGAACTGGCAAAATATATTGGATCTAACGCCGATGTACCTGCTGGAGACATAGGGGTAGGTAGCCGCGAAATTGGTTATTTGTTTGGTCAGTATAAGCGTATCAAAGGCGAATATACAGGTGTACTTACAGGCAAGGGCTTGAGTTATGGTGGTAGTCTGATTCGCTCTGAAGCTACTGGCTATGGCAATGTGTATTTTTCGTTGAATATGCTGGAACGCAACAAAATAGAGGTGGAAGGCAAGGTGTGTACTGTGTCGGGGTCTGGAAACGTAGCGCAGTATACTGCTCAAAAACTGATAGAACTAGGGGCAAAAGTAGTCACCTTGTCTGATTCGGGAGGAACTATTTACGATAAAGAAGGAATCGATGAAGAGAAGCTGGCGTATGTAATGGAGATCAAAAATGAGCGGCGAGGTAGAATCAAAGAGTATATAGAAAAGTACCCAAGTGCAGAGTTTAGAGCTGGTGCCCGCCCCTGGGAGGTAGCCTGTGACTTGGCTTATCCATCGGCTACTCAAAACGAGTTGGATGGTAAAGATGCGGCTGTTTTGGTGAAAAATGGTTGCAAAGGGGTATTTGAAGGAGCCAATATGCCTTGTACTCCTGAAGCCATTGATATATTTAGAGACAATAAATTATTGTATGCGCCCGGCAAAGCTTCTAATGCAGGTGGGGTGGCTACTTCTGGACTCGAAATGTCACAAAACTCGTTGCGTATGTCCTGGACACGCGAAGAGGTAGACGATCGTTTGAAGGTAATTATGGGTAATATCCACGAGCAATGCGTAATTTATGGCAAAGATGGAAATGATGGTTACATCGATTACCTCAAAGGTGCCAACATTGCCGGCTTTGTAAAAGTAGCAGATGCTATGATGGCGCAAGGCTTGGTGTAAAAAAATAAAGCAATATCTAAACGGTTTTTATCTTGTGATAGAAGCCGTTTTTTGTTGTCTCATAGAGGGCAATATTACTTGAACCAAGACGTAAGCTACTAATGAACCCATTGTTCACGGTGCAAAGGCTTGCACATCCTCAGAAAAATCCCCAAATTTGTGTATAGTGATTTTTAACATAAACTTATAATAGCAACTATTATGACTTCAGATCAATTGAAGGATGTAAAAGGCCGGGTATCGGACTTGAGGAGGTATCTTTGACTATGATCAGCGAATAGCAACTATAGCTGAAAAAGAAAAAGTAACCCATCAACCGGAGTTTTGGGATGACCCCAAAGCTGCCGAAAAAGTGCTCAAAGAAATAAAGAGTATCAAAATATGGACAGAGCGGTTTGACAGGGTGCAAAACCTTTGGGATGAACTGGAAATTCTCAACGAATTTCTCGAAGCAGGCGAAGGCTCAGAAACCGAAGTAACTAACTTGTTTGATAAACTCGAAAAAGCCCTGGATGAACTAGAGTTCCAGAAAATGCTCAGCGATGATGAAGATCCATTAAACGCCTTGATTGAGATTAATCCTGGGGCGGGGGGCACCGAAAGTATGGACTGGGCGGGTATGCTTATGCGCATGTACATTATGTGGGGCGAAAAAAATAACTATAAAGTACGCGAAGTAAACTACCAGGCAGGTGAAGCCGCCGGAGTAAAATCGGTAACTCTTGAGATAGAAGGTGACTTTGCTTATGGGCACCTCAAGGCGGAGATTGGTGTACACCGTTTGGTGCGTATTTCTCCTTTCGACTCAGGCGGGCGACGCCATACCTCTTTTGCCTCAGTGTTTGCTTATCCGGTAGTAGACGATACCATCGAGATAGAAATAAGCCCCGCTGATATTGAGTGGGATACTTTTAGAGCAGGTGGTGCTGGTGGACAAAATGTGAACAAGGTAGAAACCGCCGTGCGGCTCAAACACAAGCCTTCAGGCATTATTGTAGAGTGTCAACAAGAGCGATCGCAAATACAAAACAAAGACAAAGCAATGAAAATGCTTCGTTCGCGCCTGTATCAGGTAGAAATGGAAAAGAAAAATGAAGCCAGAGCTAAAGTAGAAGGCTCGAAAAAACGCATTGACTTTGGATCGCAAATTCGTAGCTATGTATTGCATCCCTACAAAATGGTCAAAGACCTACGTACGGGACACGAGCGCTCTGACGTGCAAAATGTACTAGACGGCGACCTGAATGATTACATGAAGGCATTCTTGATGCAAGCATAACACTTTAATTTAATACAACATTCGTGGGTGTGGCGTGCCAGATCCACGAATATTGATTGCCTTCTTTTAAATAAGCTTCCTAAATGGGGCTATTCACCCACAAACAATTGCAAAAGACCTACTCTATAGTAAGAGATAGCTGTAGTTTGCTTTTTATACTTAAACAAAAATAGTTTTTTGGACAGATTTTGACCAATTGTCTGAATACCAACATTTCACCTGTTCATCTATCCATCAAACAAGGCATTTCTTGTAATATAAAAGCCGATGATCTAACAAGTAGGTGACTTGAGCAACTTATCTGCTTGAAATTCAATACTTTTTTGCGTAATTTGTAGTATTGGACTTTGCTGAACTCTACTTTTTAACCGACACCAAACTTTATAAAAAAAAATGTGGATACAGGCAGTAATGCTATTAGGTATAAGCGCAGTGATTACTTTTTATTTTTTAAACCAATATGAGCAAAGCAAAAAACTACCTTCTCCCAAAAATGTACTTCAGCTAATGCAAAAGCTGCAACCCAGCGAGAAAAAATTTGGCAAAGCCTCAGAGAAACAAATAGAGCAATGGCTTGCTAAAAAAATGCGTCATTACTTTGATGATGTCGAAACTCAAATATCTATGGGAGGGCGAGAAAAAATAGACTTAGACGTTGGAAACGGCAAGGTAGGCATTGAGTTGAAGCTTGCCCGCAAACTCAAAAGTCGCAATGAGGTAAATCGTTTGATAGGACAAACAACTATGTACAAAAACCGTAAATACAACCAAAACAATCTGATTATCTTATTAGTTGGAAATACACAAACCTACGAACAACCTCATGTGCAGGAACTCAAGCAAATAATAGAAAAGGAGGCTTTATTTTTTTATATGAAGCTTACCTAACAATAGTCCATAGTATTTAGTCGATAGTCCATAGCTGATTCGAGTAAATGTTCACCTTGTTAAATGCTGTAAAACAGTATTTTATATTGAGATTGTATACTCACTTTATTTTTAAAAGTGTTTCGGTTTTATGCCTAAACACCCAATTATACTAAGATTAAAGTGATTTTAGGATTTACAGGATTAGCTGAAGCAGAGCTCAGCACAGCAAGCTGTAGCTTCGGTTGATTAATGTTGGTATTCAAACAATTAGTCAAAATCCATCTTCAAAACCATTTTTGTTTAAGTATAAATAGTTTTTAAATTCATAAATGACTGATAAACAGCAAACAACTTTGACTAAAATCACTGCGGAGCATTGACACTTAGGAACGGTGTCAAAATAAATACACATTCTTAACCTCATCTTTTGAGGCTATACTTTGTTAAAAAATAGCCGAATAGCGCTGCTATTAGTCAATTTTTCGCTGCATCTAGCTTCAAAATATTTTGTAAACTATAGAAATTTATTTTGGTACCATTCCTAATCTAAAAAAAAACGTTATTTTTGTTTACCTCCATACTAATCCATTGTTATTATCATGTTACTTTATCATAGAAAATATTTTTTAGCCGAAGACAAAGATTGGGTCGTGTTTGTACACGGTGCAGGAGGAAGCTCATCTATATGGTTTAGGCAAATCAGAACGTTTAAAAAACACTTCAATGTATTGCTCATTGATTTGCGAGGTCATGGAAGGTCAAAACACTTTTTTGAAGAGTACATGCAAAACCGCTATAATTTCAATGATATAAGCCGTGACGTATTGGATGTATTGGATCACCTGAAGATACAAAAAGCCCATTTTGTAGGCATTTCTCTTGCCAGCATTATTATACGGTCTATTGCCGAACAAGAACCCGAACGTATTACAAGTATGACTTTGGGCGGGGCGGTTATCCGCTTAAATGTACGCTCCAAGATATTGATGTACCTGGGCAATAAAGTAAAAAGCCTGGTACCTTATATGTGGATTTATAGCTTCTTTGCCTGGGTCATTATGCCCCGTCGTCGTCATCGTAAGTCACGCTCTATGTTCATCGAACAGGCAAAAAAACTTTATCAGAAAGAATTTTTACGTTGGTATCATCTTACAAGCGAAGTTAATCCGTTATTAAGGTACTTTCGTGAAGAAGAAATACCTGTGCCTACTTTATACATTATGGGACAGGAAGATTACATGTTTTTACCCCAGGTAAAACAATTAGTAAGTAAACACAAGCATGCATTGTTGCAAATATTTGAAGATTGCGGGCATGTAGTAAATATAGATCAGGCAGACTTATTCAATGAAACATCTATGCGTTTTATAAAAAATCCAACGAAATTTGAACCCAAACCCGTCTGATTCGGAACAAAATATAAGAATAAAGTGTATTTATATAAAGAGGGATAAGCCAAAAATAATGAACTTATTTTGACATTAACCCGAATATATCAGGCGCTTTTTTGGGCAAAAATGGCAAACCCTACTTTTTTTTTGCTATTTTGCTTAAAATTGTACTAGACAAAGGCCATATAATAGAGAGAAGTAAAATATACAAAGAGATATATGAATTCGGACGATACCATACAAGCATACATCAAACAGATTCTGAAAATACAGGAGCAACAAAAGCAGGGTGAGGGACCATTGACTAGAGAAGAAATGACGCAAATGGCTGCTGACCTGGGAATGACAGAAGATGATTTGGCAATGATAGATCGTCATTTTAATGACTATCTGGTGCGTGGTAAAGGGTATAGCAAATATGAAGATTGGGACAGTGCCATCGAAGAGTTGAAACAAGCCGTCATGCTCAACCCTGTACACGTAGAAGCTTTATTTGCCTTGGCAAATGCTTATAAACACCGTTGGTTGCTTAAACGCAACAAACAAGACTTAAACAGTGCAAAAAGTTATGGCAAACGCGTATTACAGCTCAATGCCGGACACGATCCTGCCCTAAAACTCATGAGTCAGCTCAATACTAAAACAATATGGACCAGCCAACCATCAAGAAACCAGCGTCCGTCGATGGTAATGAACTCTGACCTAAAACCCTACGACACCGTAGGAGGGAACCACCTGGTGCCCGACCGTAAGCTGAGAAAGTCGCGCGATGATAAGAAAATATTTGGGGTATGCGGAGGAATCGCCAATTACTTTGGCATAGACCCTACCCTGGTGAGAATAGGTTTTGTGGCAGGCACATTTATTACTGGAGCAGCTACCATCCCTATTTATTTGGTGCTCAACTTTGTGTTGCCCGATAGTCGTTAAAAATACAAACAATTAATTTCTCTCTCAAAAAAATAAGCTTACTACTTTTGACAGTAGTAAGCTTATTTTTTTGACTACATTGCATACAGTGTTATTCTCTTTGAGATTGGTAGACAAACCCAATCATTACCTCTACTGCTGCCAATCCAGCCAACCCATAGCAATACACAGCGTTACTGTCGGCAATAAAAAGAGCCGCTGCTGAAACCACCGTAATGGCACCACCTACAAAACCCCAATTAACCCTCTTGTTGGCTTGTTGTTGGGCTTCTCTAAAAAACTTCCGCTCTATATACGGAATCAGCGTATTGATCTGTTTTTCAGAACAATTTTGTGCCTGCATATCTTCGCGAATATCTTGGTAAGATTTACCTTCGTTTAACCAGGCAACATACTTATCAATGCTTATGTCTTTTTCGTTCATGTGTTTCTAGCCTAAAGTTCGTGATTATATATACTCAATTAGGTGGGGTACAACGGAAAATATATAGAACTAAATAGACTTTTACTGGCTTAGAGCGTATATTTTCTCCCTGGCTTCATTCTTCAATCAACTCTGGATTAGCCTCTACAGCTTGCGGAATAGATAGATAACCTTTCATCAATAAAACTCCGCCAGTTTTTTTGTATCGCATCAAGTGCCCCATCTCCACTTAGATTGAGGAGCCTTGCCTACACCCTGGTCGTTTTGGAGTGTATGCTATTTGTGGGTTTTGTTGCCCAACCTGGCAATGGAGGCAGGCAGATGGGTTGGGTGGTGCCAGGGGAGCTATTTAAAAAGCCAGCTACAAACGACCTGGCTTTAGCTCCTAAGTGAATCAATGTTTTGTTTGCTTCATAACCGCATTATAAATGCTCGTAGAAAAAAGGAACGCATCATAGATGCGCGCCAGTGAGATAGGGCTATGCCTCAACCAATATCATAAACGATATCAGCATCTTTTATTACTGCCAATTTGTAAAGACTCAACCAGTTTTGTGTAATTTCAAAGAAGTCATGGAAGGATATATCAAATTTTTTCTTTTGCTCTATCATTTTACTAAAAAAAAGCATAATTATTTTAAAATCAATATCTGGTTCCAAAGAAATTATACGCTTCATAGAGTTGGTACTTATTGAATAGTAACCCGTTTCCCCCCAAATATTTTTAAGACATAAGTCTTTATTTATTTTAAATTCATTATTTCCTGACCAATATAAATTACCAAAAAAGGTCATATAAAGCTCTCTGTTATTATTTCTAATGAGCCCAGAAGACAATAATAAATCTATCATCTCGGAAGCAGCGTAATTTAATTTTGAGCTTTCGACCTTTCCTATAGAAACGTCTTCTATATCTGGGTAATTAATAAAATCATACTGCCCATCTTCATCAATAGGAGGCTCTTTGAACTTATCTAAATCGATAATCATGAAGTTATAATATGTGGACATTTTATCTGTTTTAAAATTACAATTACATATTAATTCGCCCAATCTTTCGGAATAAAAGTAATTGGGTGTGATGAACCATTTTTTATTTTAAGAGTCTTCAAGTTATTCAACCCAGTCAAAATTTTTGTGTTACTGGAATTGGAAAGTTGTTTGATATATTTTTTTACAACTCGTAACATTTTATCCCTGCTTGCTCTGAATAACGGGCCATCGGTAATTTCTATTATACCATGAAGGTCATCAAAAGAGTCTCTGATTAGACTTGGTAGTTTAGCCTCGCTATTGAACTTCTCTCCAATTTTCCCTAGATTCTTATTAAAATTGCTAGATGTAACCTTTTTGACTTCAGTTACAGAGTTATCAGTGTGATTTATAATATCTATTTCTATGCTAGTTTGAGGACTATGGGACATAGAGACTCTTTTGCCTTGATTTAGTAATTCAGTTGCTTCATCAAGTTCTGTTTGCCATCCAAAATTGTTGTTTTTTGAATCTGCTAGTGATCTGGTTAAAAACTCGTCTAATTCATCTGGGTTTGAAAATCTATTACTTTTTGTAAGACTTGTTACTTTATCCATTACTTGAGAGTCGTATGCCTCTAATGCTTTCGAATTAGCAACTATTCCATCTATGTTATTTAAATGAGTTTTGGGATTGTTAGATAAATTATTGGCTATATCAAAAGCTTTTGGATCATTTAGGTTACCAATATTTTTGATTTGAGTATTGCTTAAACCTTTACTTGTTAAATTATCAACCTTCTTTAAGATATCAAGATTCTTGTTTAAAGTCTGATCAACTCCAAGATCACTAAGTTTCTTCCACGCCTCAATCAACCCCGGATTCCCCTTTATTGCCTTTGCGAATTTAGAATTAGGGTTTTCAGCTATCTCTTTTGCAAGTGGATAGATTTCTTTAATGTTTTTTACATCAAGTGAGTTAATATTTTTAAGAGTAATAAAATTTTGTATTTCCAATATAACATTTTGAGCATTTATATTGCCTTGTTTAATGATCAATACCATCTGCTCAAGTACTACCCCAAAAGAGTTAAAGCGGCCAAGCAAGGCTAATTTTTTCGCCCTTAGCTTTGCTGCCCTTACAATGTTCCGCTGGACTTTATCATCTATACTCTTAAGCCTTTTCAAACTCTTTTCAAGCCTGGCAACATTACCTGTTTTGTTAAAAGCATCAACTGCAGGGCTTATGCTTTTGATCGCAGTTTTTAACCCCGCAGCATCCAATCCAGCTCCTATCAAAGCTACAATCGCCCAAGCCATGGTAGCATCTTTTGAGTACATTTTTGCCCCATAAGCAGCATGTTTAGTCTCGTACTCCTGAAACTCGACAAAAGCATCATAAGTACTCAAGCCCAAAGCTCCTGCTCCTGCCACTGCTCCTATTGTGCCGCCGCCAAAACTTATTACCCCTAATCCTATGGCTATAATTGCCAGTGCAACCTTGCCAAACATCTCATCAAATTCTATAGTGGCTTTACGATCCGAAATAATTTGATGATAAATTGATCCTTTGCTAATTCCCTCATTTTTGTAGACTTGTTCAAGCAACAAATCTAACTTATAAATAAGTTTGGGGTCTTTTCTTTGTTGGTCTTCCAGAATCTTCTTTCGAATAGTTTGAACAGATTCGTAGCGGTCTGCAATATATTTCAGCATAAAATCCTGGGTAGACGATGCCGTAGTTAATCCTTCCCGGTTAAAATCCTGGTTTTTCAGCAGTGGATGCTTTTTTCCCAACGCTTTCATTTGGTTTTCTGCCTCACTGCGTTTTTCCGAAGCATCACTACTTACACTTGCGCGCATACTTCTGGTAGAGGCGCTGGTATATTTATCAACCCCAAAACTCGATATATTAAACGCACTTTCACCCTTGCGAGCCTGTGTATATAAGCTTTTTGCTTTTGTTTTGGCTACTTTTTGCTCCAAGTCAGCCGCCTCAGAAGGGTTCTTGTACCTTTTTTCTTCTTTGTGCAATAGCATTTGGTAAGCATCCAATGCATCTAAAGCTACTTGATAACTTTCTTTTACAAAAGCTCGCTCAAATGCTTGAATATCTTTCTCAAATGTTTGAATACTAGAATAGCCTCCACTTTTTAGAAGCGACTCCAACTGCCCTTCTACCAAAGCGTACGCTTTGTTCTCAGTTAACCCTGGATTATGAGAATCAAGAGAACGACGATCTGTGTTTATTTTATATTTGTTTAACTTTTTGTATTGGCGATATTTTAGGTAGGCAGCCTCCATACCTTTGAGCCTCCCTTTAAGCCTATTCCGTTGAAGCTTTTCTTCCAATCTACGTTCTTGCTCACTTCCAGGTCCATCAAAGGTAGCAGTAATCCATGCTGTTTTACCAAACCAAGCAGTCGACAACATTTGCCCTACCCTCATGATCCCCATTGATTCCTGGTTTACCGGGCTTGTATCTGTGTTAGTGTCTATAATTTCCCCAGTGGTTTCATCTATCAAAAACATTTGATGGTGCGTGGCTTGCTTATTATGCTCAATCCGAAGAATTTTTTCACTTTGCTTGCCCACATACACTTCCCTATAGCCTCGCATGAGCACCTCTGCCTTGATGTCCCCAAAACGGTTAAAATAGGTTTTTAACCAAGTGTCCATCTCTGTGGCAAGTTGACCTAATGGCCAGTACTGAGGGGGATATTTTTTGATTAGTGCCTTCATATACACCTGAAGCTGTTGCAATTGAGCACTTTTGCGGGGATCGTAGCTACTACCTGTTGACCCAACTTTTTTTTCCAGTCCGAATAAATAGGATCGAAGGTCTACCTGCCACCCTGACATTGCCGAAGATTGGGTCATATATAGCTTGAAACCAAGGTAATATTTAGAGACCATTTGGGTTACTTCGGTCAAACTCACCTCGCTGTCTTGCTGAAAAAATCGCGTGAGTAAATCTATCAACTCCTCTACAATAGGAAGGGCTTGTGTTTTGGGTGGAATAAAGGCAGGTGTAACCGCCGGAAGTTGTTTAAGCCCCTGGGTGTTTTGGGGAATGTGAAAAGGGGGAGATACTGCGGGCAAAGAAATTGGCGAATCTCCAGAGGTAGAGGCGTATTTCATTTGGGGGTATGCTTCGACGGCAGGGAAAGAAGTTGGCCTGTCTTTATGCATGGGAGACTGATACCCTTTGACGTCTACATTAGCAGACGAAGGTCTTTTGTTGTTTTTTTGTTGAGAAGGCGTCTTGTCGAAAGATTTACTCATAATTTTAATAAACTTGACCTCTTCCCAAGATACGTTTTTTTTATTATTTATGGCTTCTTTGTAGATATTTTCTTCGTGGACATAAGTAGCAGCAAGTCCTTAGATGCCGATGAATATCGGTGCAATTAGCTATAAGCTACAAGTAAAGACAACTCTCTCATAATATGATAGTTATACTTGCATATTAGGTATATTTAATTTTGTCTTGGGACATAGCACTTATTTAACTTTGGCTAAAATTGCTTCTTTTGCTGTGTAGTTGCCTGATGTATTTTATTGATTATTTTGCCTATAGTATCAAACCTGCATTCAAAACATTACACAAGCAGGCAGTCATTTTGAGGCTCCGTTATTTATGTGTTCTCATATTTGCAATTAAGAGAGTGTTAGGTGGGTAACCCAAAGCCATTTTTACATAGTCGTATGGCACCAACCAGTTATACATTGAACGAGATAAAATACCGGTTTTGATTGGTCAGTTTAAAAGATCCCCTTGCGCAACAAGCATAACAATCAGAGAAGCGGAACAATAGAATTACTAGTTTTTGGTTAACCAGGCCGTTCAAAGTATATACAACACCCACTACTTCACCCCTTCTTCGGTTTGCAATTGCTTGTCATACAGCTCTTTATACGCCCCATTTTGTTTAATCAACTCCTCGTGGTTACCTTGCTCTACAATCACCCCATCGTCGAGCACTAAAATCTTATCAGCCAGCTTTGCCGACGATACCCGGTGCGAGATAATGATAGAAGTACGG
The DNA here is from genome assembly GCF_947493425.1 of uncultured Microscilla sp. Classification (GTDB taxonomy): domain Bacteria; phylum Bacteroidota; class Bacteroidia; order Cytophagales; family Microscillaceae; genus Microscilla. Next base: position 74,284 of record NZ_CANLRP010000003.1, read on the forward strand.
TCTTGCATGATGCGCTTAAGGCTATTCAAAATCGCGTTTTCTGTCTTAGTATCTACCGCCGAAAGGCTGTCGTCCAAAATCAAAATTTTGGGCTCACGTACAATGGCGCGGGCAATAGACAAACGCTGCTTTTGTCCTCCCGAAAGGGTAATGCCCCGCTCGCCAATGCGGGTGTCGTATTGATGCTTGAAATCTAAAATATTATGGTGCAAATCAGCATCTTTGGCAGCTTGTTCTACTTGTGCTTGGGTAAGCCCACTGGTGCCAAAAGTAATATTGTCTTTGATGCTGTCAGAAAACAAAAATACATCTTGAGGCACATAGCCAATTTGTTGGCGCAAAGCGGGTATGTTATAGTCTTTGATGTTGCGTCCGTCTATCAACACCTCGCCCTGGTGAGTGTCGTACATACGGGTGACCAATGCTGCCACCGTACTTTTGCCCGACCCAGTCGTGCCCAAAATAGCCAGCGTTTCTCCACTTTTGATGTCAAACGACACTTTTTTCAAGGCATTGATGCCCGAATCGGGGTAAATAAAGTCAACGTTTTTAAAACTAATTTCACCCACAACTTCAGCTTCTATGTTTTTTTCTGAGATAATGTCCGTCTTGGTTTTCAAAAACTCATTGATGCGTTTTTGCGACGCTGCCGCCCTTTGGGTAATGCTGGTGATCCAGCCCAATGCGGCCACTGGCCAGGTAAGCATATTGACATACATAATAAACTCTGCCACATTGCCCGCCGTAATAGAACCGTTCATTACCCCAATGCCTCCAATATATATCACCAATACACTGCTGAGCCCAATCAGACTTATAATCAAAGGGAAAAATAAAGCCTGAACCTTGGCTAACCCTAAACTCTTTTGGCGGTAATCTTCGCTGGCGGCGTCAAAGTTTTTGGCAGAATCCTGCTCTCTTACAAATGCTTTGAGTACCCTGATTCCGGAAAAAGCTTCTTGCACAAAAGTAGACAAGCCCGAAAGACTTTTTTGAATTTCTTCAGAGCGTCGGTTAATAATGTTATTGACATAATAAATACTGATAGACAGAAAGGGGAGGGGCAATAAAGTAAATAGGGCAAGTTTGGTGTCTACCATAAACATATAGGTGATGACCATAATACACAATGTACTCAGGTTGATGCCATACATAATGGCAGGTCCCAAATACATCCTTACCTGGCTTACATCCTCTGAGATACGCGCCATCAAATCGCCCGTGTTGTTTTTGCGGTAAAAGCTCAGCGGCAAAGTTTGGTAATGCTCGTAAATTTCATTTTTAAGGTCATACTCTATATGGCGCGACATCACGATCATAGTTTGGCGCACCAAAAACAAAAAGAACCCGCGAATAAGTACCATCACCAGAATAAGTGCCCCATACAGCAATACTGTAGAAGCAAACATCCCATACATTTGAGTTTGGGCGTCAAATCCACTATACAATATATAAATATCAATAGACTCTTTGATCAGGTCAAAGGCATGCCTTACAATTTGGGCAGGCAGAATGCTAAAAAAATTGGAGATGATTATAAAGATAGTACCTAGTATGAGGTGGTACTTATATTTAAGCAAATATTTATTCAGATAGCTTAATTCTTTCATTCTTATACAAATGATTAATTACGAGTTGCGAATGAGCATGAATTGCTGATAAATACGCAGTTCCACTCATTAGTTGTATTTGGTCAAGTAAACGTTGGTTTTATAAGCTCTTTGTTTTGTGGCAGAGTGTAAGCACACAAAGTGTCGCTATAAATTACTTCAAAAATCATAAAACCAGCATCATGTCCATTGCTTGAACGTTGTATGCCTGCCCAACCAAGATCAAATGTAGACTTATAATCTGATATAATAAAGTAATTGGGTTGAGACTTACCCTATAACCCGGTATGGTTGAGAATGGTTCATATAAAAGGCATCTGACAGCCATATATTTTGGCAAAAAAAATAAAAAAAACACGTTTTTTTGTTGAAAAACTCTACCAAAGTAGTTTTTATAGATACTTGTATTTTCTTCTTTTTTTATAACTATATATAGAATTTGTTGAATAAAAATTTGGCTTTTTATCAAAAGGCTTCTCTTGACAAGCTGTTCAGATACGCCCCGATGTGTTGCCAAATGGAGCCTAAAGCCCTGTAAAGCATTACGATATAGTGGAAAGATGCCACAAAAACACTAATTTTGTCCGGTTAAAAATATATAGAAAGTACATTGTTACACAATTCAATTATTGTCATATTATGAGCGAAACAACATTTCAGGAAGGCTCAGTCTTTGGGCAGGTTGTAAAGAACGAACACGAACAAGTGGTTTTTTGCTACGATAAAGCAAGCGGACTGAAAGCTATTATTGCGGTTCACAATACTGTATTAGGACCCGCAGCTGGTGGAACCCGCATGTGGATGTATAAAAATGAAGCAGATGCACTGAATGATGTGTTGAGGCTTTCGCGTGGTATGACACTCAAAAACTCAGTGGCAGGCATTAACCTGGGAGGGGGTAAAGCTGTCATTATTGGTAACTCACGCACCGATAAATCAGAAGCGTTGTTTCGGTCTTTTGGTAAATATGTAAACAGCCTTGCCGGTAAATATATCACTGCCGAAGATGTAGGCATTGGAACATCTGACATGGAGTATGTGGGCATGGAAACCGAGCATGTGTCTGGTTTGCCCGAAAGTATGGGAGGAGGGGGAGATCCTTCGCCTGTAACTGCCTACGGGGTATACCTTGGCATGAAAGCCAGCGCCAAAAAAGCCTATGGCTCTGACAGCCTCACAGGTAAAAAAGTATCGGTGCAAGGGGTAGGGCATGTAGGCGAGCATTTGGTAGAGCGACTTACCAACGAAAATGCTACAGTATACATATCAGATATTAATGAAGATAGCCTAAAGCGGGTCTCAGAAAAGTTTGGCGCTACTGTAGTCAACAAAGATGAAATTTATGATTTAGATGTAGATATTTACGCCCCTTGTGCTTTGGGAGCTACCGTCAATGACGACACTTTGCAACGTTTGAAGTGTGACATTGTGGCGGGAGCTGCTAACAACCAACTCAGGGATGAAACAGTACATGCAGATGCCTGCAAAGACAAAAATATTATTTATGCACCCGATTTCTTGATTAACTCGGGAGGAATTATTAATGTATATTATGAGATCATCAAAAGTTACAACCGTGACCGTGCTTTTGCTCATACCGAAAAAATATACGATACTACTTTAGAGTTATTTAAAAAAGCGGAAGAAGAAAATATCAATACCCATGAAGCGGCTGTACGTATAGCCCTAAAGCGTATTGAAGATGTGGGTCGCCTAAAAACGACATTTTAATTTACATAAGATAAGCAGTTAGTTTGTCATTATTGTGTATTTTTGGCAAACTAACCGCGACTCTTGAGAAAATCACCGAAATGCTGAACAGAAGATATCTAAGGATAAAAGTAATGCAGGGCTTGTATGCCCTCGAACACTCCCGTAATGCCAACTACCTGCTCTCTCTTGATCTGATAGAAAAACAGTTCGATACTCGATTTAGCCAACTTGCCGAAGATGAAAAGCAAGTAGGGTGGATATTTGAAAAAAACTACCAAAGAAAGCCCGAAAACATACAAATAGGCAAAAAACTGCCTGAGAAAGTAAGGCAATTGGCACTGGATATTTTAGATGCCTACTGGAACAGCGATGAACAAGAAGCGTTGCAAGAGCAAAAGTTTGCCCCTTTGTTGCAGCAAGTACGAGCGTCATACAAAGAAGACAACGATGCATTGACCGAAGAGAAGAAAAACATCATAGCTGTTTTTAAAGAGGTATACCAGCAAGAACAGCCCACCATTGATGTTGACGCGTCTGACGTATCGAAAAAAACGTTGGTAAAAGCTATAGACATTTACCACAACAAGCTGCAGGAAGATATAAAAAACCTGGAAGCACGTTTGTTGCAGCAGTCAAGAATTATTTATACCAACTACCTGATTGGCTTGATATGGGTAACCGAGATAGCCGAACTGGTAAACCTCGAAAAGGCAGCCAAAGCCAGTAGTTTGTTAAAAACCCCTATTTTTGAGGGTGACTATAAGATGGGGCAAAATGTAGTTTGCCAAACATTGAAAAACAGTGACGCGCTAAAACTTGCCAAAGAGCAACGTAAAATAGATGATGCTGCTTTGCGTACCACGGTGCGGGAATTGTACAAAAAGGTAATCAAAGAAGACGAAGAGTACATTAATTACCAGAAATTAGGGCAAAATAATGCAGAAGACGATAAAAAAATCGTCAATCATATTCTGAAAAATATTATCTTTAAACATGAAATTACCAACTCGTATTTCGAGGAGTTGGATTTGAGTTGGTCTGAAAACCGAAAGGTAGTACAAAGTATGGCTGTAAAAACAATTAAAGCCATTATGGGAGACACCGAAGAGGAAGAAAGTGAGGCAGAAGAAACGGAAACAACGATCAACAAAAACTTTGAACTTTCGCCATTGTCTAAAAACTGGGACGAAGATGTAGTTTTTTACAAAAACCTCTATAACTTTAACGTAGAAGGTAACCAAAGGTATGAGGACATTATTGCCAAAAAAACCAAAAACTGGGACATTGAGCGCCTGGCGCTGATAGACAAAGTGATTTTGAAAATGGCGATTTGTGAAATGATCAACTTTTATAGTATTCCTGTAAAAGTGACCATCAACGAATACATAGAATTGGCAAAAACCTATAGTACACCCAAGAGTAAAAAGTTTGTCAACGGGTTGCTTGATTCTATTGCTCAGGATTTGATAGAGCAGGGCGATATCAAAAAGAGTGGACGTGGATTGATGGATAATAAGTAAAAGACATCTATAAACTGAAATGATTATGAGTAAATTAGCGAGCGCAATTACTGCTTTTGTTGCAGGTACTGCCGTAGGTGCAGCTGTTGGTATTTTGTATGCGCCTGAAGAAGGAAACAAAACCAGAGACAAACTCACTTATCGTTTGTCTAAACTTAAAGATAAAGTTGCCCAACTTACCGAAGAATTGACTCAAGGAAAGGAAGAAATTACCAGTGAGGCTAAGATTCAAGGCAAAAAAGTAGTGGGTGACCTGGAAGCAAGAGTACAAGACTTAAACAAAGAGTTTGAGGAGTTGACCAAGCAAATAAGAAAAGATTAAGAAGTATCGAAAAAATAAGTGACCGATATTGAGGGAGAGGTTTTGGACTGAAATGAGGCAGTTTTAGCCAAAAGCAGTGCTCAGCCAACCTTTTTACAGCTTTGGCTGATCAGGAAAAAGTCACTTTTGTCTATCGCTACCAAACAGTATCGGTACTTTGCTTGTTTAAAAATACCCTGACAGCAGTGCCTCATTGCAGGCAATTGACAGGTGTATATTCTTTTAGTGACAATGTTCAGCATAGGTGTACTGATTTTCGTGAAAAGTTTGCTATTCAGGCAAAACCAAAGTGAAAATGGTCAATTATTCTGGAGGGGTTTGCCTGAAGTCCCATTCACGGGACAAGCACGTTGCTTAACATTAATATTGTATAATCTATTTAAAATTTATAAACTGATGAAAAGAAATCTTTTATTGGTAGTTACATTGTTGTGGGCATTTACCGCCTGCGACAGCAAGTCAAAAGAGTCACAGACAGAAAATGGTGACACTACTGCAGTAACAGTGGCAGCAGACAACACTAAAGAAAGTGCTGCTAATAACAATACAGAGAATAACAACAACCAAACTGTTGTATCTACTACTGGTGAGAACAAAACTGAGAGCACCAAATCTACCAACGAAAATGATAATGGCCCTAAAGCCTCTATCAAGTTTGAGAAAATGACGCACGACTTTGGCGAAATCACCGAAGGAACCGTAGCAAAATATACCTTTAACTTTACCAACAGTGGCGATGTGCCATTGGTGATCAAGAGCGCTCGTGGCTCTTGTGGTTGCACGGTACCCGATTGGCCAAAAGAACCCATTGCTCCTGGTAAAACTGGTGAAATCAAAGTTCAATTCAATAGTCAGGGCAAGCCCGGTACTCAAGCCAAAACTGTAACGCTCACTACCAATACTGCAGCCGGCACAGAAGTATTGAACATCAAAGCGCAGGTAAAAGCAGTGGCTAAAGTAAACGGACCTGTAAAAAAATAAATCAGAAAGTTTTTAAAGCCTCCTCAGAAACCTGAGGAGGTATTCATTTATATTATAAAATATAGTTAGAAGATGTTGTTGTTGTTAGAAACGATTTTTTTGCAGGGCAAGGCAGCCAGTGGTGGCAATCCAATGATGTACCAACTATTTTTGATTTTTGGGATTTTGATTGTTTTTTATTTCTTTATGATCCGTCCCCAACAAAAAAAGCAAAAAGCACAGGCGCAATTTAGAGAAGGGCTCAAAAAAGGTGACAAAGTAGTAACCATTGGAGGGCTACACGGCACCATTGCTCAAGTAGAAGGAGATGTTTTAACGCTGGAAGTAGGCGAAGGAAAATCTATGAAACTTAAATTTGACGTTAACTCTGTATCTGTAGATGCTACCCGTAAGATAGGGGCAAATAACTAAGTCCTAAATCAATGTTCCGAAGCATGGTAAATAAACTGGTACAAGCATTCTTACTTTTTCGCGATAGTAACGCAAAGGTGATAGTTGTATGTTTGTTCTTATCTACTATGCTTTGGTTTACTTTAGAACTCAACAAAGAGCAAAGCATAGAGGTATCGTACCCGGTAAGCTTTGAGTACAACGACTCCTTGTTTATTCCCACCACTCCACTCCCCAAACACATTCGTATCATGATCAAAGGCACCGGCTGGCAGGTCTTATCCAAGTACTTTGGTATAAGCGGCAAGTCAGTGGTATACGATATCAATGGCATGTTACAAAGTTATGTAGATGGCAGTATCCACAAAAAAACCTATATATTACCTGCTTTGCCTCAGAGCCAGGCAAAAATACGCAAATCGCTGGAAACGGTAGAGCTGTTGGGGGTATTGTCAGATACTTTGTCTTTTACCTTTGATCGTCGCACCAGGCGCACCTTGCCATTAAGCATTTACCATGAAAAAGCATTGGCAGAGGACTTTCAAATAGATGGTAAAGTAACTATAAAGCCTCAGTTTGTGGTTTTTGAGGGACCCGAAAAAATGGTAAAGAACCTGGCAGACCCTTTTATGCTTGAATTGCCAGAAAAAAATATTAAAACTGCCTATGACAATGAGGTGAAAATTAACTTGCCTGCCAACCAACAAAAGCTTATTGTTCAGGATAAAAAAACCGCTAAAGTACAGTTTGATGTGGCAAAGTTTATGTCCAAAACATTTAGAGTACCCATAATGGCCAAAGGGTTCCCTTCCTCTACATCGTTTACATTTTTTAACCGGGAAGTTCAGTTAAAATTCCATTTCAAAGCATCAGACCTGGGGCAAATAAGACTCAAAGAATTTAAAGTGTATGCAGATTTTAGTGAGCTAAATCCTGCGGACTCTACGATTAAACTTAAGTTGATAAAACCTGCAGTGGTGACTGACTATCAGATGGTGCCCAATAAAATCAAGTTAAAGAATGTCGAAAAAAAAGATTCTTAAAATCGGAATAACTGGTGGGATAGGTTCCGGTAAAAGCATCATCTGTCGTATTTTTGGTTGTTTTGGCGTGCCCATATACGATGCCGACAGTAGGGCAAGGTGGATTATGAACAACCACCAAACCTTGCAACAAGAAGTAACGGCCGAGTTTGGCGCTGAGGCTTATGATAGCCAGGGGCAGCTCAACCGCCCTTATATGGCAAACCAAGTATTTAACGACAGTAACAAAGTGAAAATTTTGAATCAGTTGGTGCACCCTAAAGTAGGACAAGACTTTGCTGCCTGGGTACAACTTTACCCAAATGCACCCTATTTGCTCAAAGAAGCAGCTTTGATGTTTGAATCAGGGAGTAATCAGGCACTTGATTATGTGATGACTGTTTTTGCACCTAAAGATGTGAGAATCAAGCGGGTATTACAGCGCGACCCTCAACGGTCGGAGGAACAGGTAAAAGCCATATTTGGCAAGCAACTTGCAGAAGAGGAAAAAATAAAACGTGCTGATTTTGTGGTATACAATGACGATCAACAAATGGTTTTGCCGCAAGTTGTACGGTTGCACGAGCAATTCTTGAATCTATGAACGCAAAATTTCTTTTATTTTCTAACCTCCTGATTACGTTTTTTTTAATGGGGCTTATTTGGCTGGTACAAATGGTACAATACCCTGGATTTGCCAAAGTAGGAGCCGAGGCTTTTCATACCTACCATCAACTACACGTAGAGCATATTGCCTGGGTGGTGGCGGTGCCTATGGTGCTAGAGCTATTGCTTGCTTTGGGTATGCTTTTTATTCGCCCCAGCCAATTAGACTTAATACTAAGTGTTCTTTTGTTTCTTTTGGTAGGTGCTACCTGGGTCATTACTTTTTTTGTGGCCATGCCTTACCATGATCAATTGGCAAGCCAAGGTTTTGACGCTGAAATTATTCAAAAATTAATCAATATCAACTGGGTACGCACAGCAGCCTGGACACTGCGTGGCGGTATTCTGGCTTTTATTGTGTATCGGGTGTGGCATTAAAGCCTGATAGTAGGGGCAGCCTTGCCCCTACAAAATACTGAACCTTCATTATTGCATATCAGTTTAAAATAAAAAGTTAGATTTGTGTGTAAACTACCCAAAACTCATCTTATGAGTTTGTTTACTCTACCCTACTATTTTTCGCCCTGATTTGTGTCTTCACAAATCAAACCACCCACAACCTTAAAAAACGACTTATTTTAGGGTTTCGATCGGTTGGTGAAGACACGCAACCGAGGCGGGGACGGTACTTTAAAAACCGAAGCTACAGTTTTACTGTGCTGAGCTCAGCGAAGTTAAAAACTGGGTAGAGTAGGGTTTGTTACTACGACCTGATAATTTATTTTAATGAGCGCAAGTATTCAAACATTCTTTTTCACCTTATTTTTTACTTTTTCCCTTGCCTTTCATCTTCAGGCAACCCCTGCGGACAGTCTCCAGGCACACCTTTATTGTAAAAAAGCCGATTCTTTGATGCAACATAACCGATATGTAGCCGCTATGTTGTTTTGGGACAAAGCCGCCGCAATGTATGCGCAAAGCCTGCGTTGGCAAAATCACCTCAATTGTCAAAATAAGGCAACTGAGTGTTGGTGGCGTTTGGGTAAATTAACCGAAGCCCGCAAGCTTGCCAACAAAGTAATAAAAATGAGTGACGCATATTTAGGCCCTGGGCATTTGGTGGCCTCAGTTGCTTACAATCATTTGGGGGTAGTAGACCAAATGAGCGGCCAATATGTAGAAGCCATCGTGCACCATCAACAGGCGCTCATTATGCAGAAAAAAGCGCTGGGAATCAATGCAATACATCCCGAAATAGCCAACACCTACCGCAACCTGGGCGCTGTATCGAGGGTAGTACACAGGTATTACAAAGCAGAGGAGTATTTATTAAAATCTATTGCTATAGCGCGTACATTGTATGGGGAGGCAGCCGCAATGGTAGGATTAGGCTACCATTACCTGGGCACTGTTTTTCATAGCAAATATGCCTATAGTCAGGCGTTGGATTATTATTATAAAGCCACTGATATTTATCAAAAACAACTCCCCATAAACCATAGCTATCAGGCAGACAACTACCATAGTATGGGGCAAGCCCTGCAGCAACAAGGCAAATACTTAAGCGCGCGTATTGCGTTTGAAAAAGCATTGAAAATATACCGCAAAATATACAAGGTAGCGCATCCTTCTATAGCCTTGGTGTTGAATAGCCTGGCGCAGTCTTACCAAAAAGGACGCCAGTATAAAGCAGCCCGGCAGCATCACCAGCAAGCCCTGCAAATGTATAAGACCATATACGGAGACGCACACCCCGACATTGCCCAAACTTACCTCGACCTGGGCAGTGTACTCATCTCACAAACGAACAAAAACTACCCGTTGGCTCTCCAGTATTTTGACAAAGCCCGTGGCATGCAAATGAGGCTATACGGCGACCGTCACCCAATATTGGCAAAAAACTATGTGTATACCGGATTGGCCTATTTTCAACAAAATAAATATCAACTGGCGTTGTGGTGGTTTCAGAAAAGCCTGGTAGTAAACGTGTACAACTTCAAAGATACAACCCTGTATACCAATCCACCTTTGACCTACTATTTTAACCGTAAATTTTTGTTGAAAGCCTTACGTTTCAAGGCTGAAAGTCTGCATTACCTGGCTACCCAAGGTAAAAACAAACAACAATTATTGCTTGCCCTGGAAACCTGGCGCCTGTGCGACCATTTGGCAGACCGGATGCAGTTTGACCAACAAAACCGATTAGACCAATTGCTTGCCGAAGAGCGTAACCAAAGCATTTACCAAAAAGCTTTTTTGATAAGTGCCCAAATAGCTTTGTCTTACCCCAAGGGCACTGCTTTGCGCCAAAAGTTTGTTACCGAAGCCTTTTATTTTTCCGAAAAGAGCAAATCGCAAGTATTGCGCAAGTCTATGTCGGAGCTGGAAAACCAACGAAAAAACCTGGTGGCAGATACCCTGAGGCAAAAAGACTTAAGCTATAGACAACAAATTGCTTTTTTTGAGCAAAAGCTGGCGCAACGCTCCCAAGGCATGCAGGCACAAAACTACCGTAATCAATTATTTAAGGTAAAACAGAGCTATCGCCAATGGGCAACCGCCTTAAAAAAACAATATCCCCGATTACATGCCCTGCGCAATAAAGCAAACCTTGCCACCTTGCGGCAAATTCAAAGCCGTTTGTACTCTAAAACTGCCGTGGTAGCCTATACAATGGCCACCGAGCAAAGTTATGCCTTTGTGATTACAGCGTCAAAGGTACGCCTGATTCGTTTAGGAAGTACCGCCCGGCTTACTGCCTTGATCAACGATTTCTACAACGACATTCAAAACGAAAACCCCATGGGGTCATTTGTCAAAGCAAGCCATCAATTGTACCTTGCCCTGATGCGCCCACTCATTCCTTATTTGGCGTACCAAAACGAGTTGGTGATTACAGAACCTACCCTATTGAGTGTGCCTATGGAAGCCCTTATTATGCGTAAGCCCCCCCGTTGGCTGATTCAAAAAGGACAGTTCAACGCCTTGCAATACCTCAACCATCGTTTTCAAATTCACTACCATTATTCGGCAAGCTTGTGGTGGCTCAACCAAAGCGGGCAGACCCACCACCGCCCATTGGCACCAGTAAAGTTTTACGGGTTTGCGCCGTTTAATCAAAAACTGCCCGCCAACAGCAGCGATGAGCAGTTGCCCAATAGTGGGCTTGAGATCAAGGCCATTGCCCAATTGTTCAAAAACAGGCGGCAAGCCAGCTATACCTATTTGTCTACCCAGGCCACCTTGGGGCAGTTTGTAAATAGCCTGCAAGAAATGCCCGATACCGAAGACGTTGCCCACATATTGCACATTGCCAGCCACAGTACCGCCAACCTCAACGAAGATCGCTTGGCGCGCATCCACTTTGCCCCTCAGCCCCAAGCCGACTCTACCTATTTGTATGCCGAAAGTATTTATTATTTGCCGCTCAAGGCGCAATTGGTGGTGTTGAGCAGTTGCGAGTCGGGGGTGGGCAAGTTTGTACCGGGCGAAGGGGTGATGTCTTTGGCGCGGGGTTTTTTGCACGCAGGCGCCAAAAGCGTGATTTCGTCGTTGTGGGAAGCCGACGATTACTACACCAAAAAACTCATGGTGTTGCTCTACCAAAACATATTGTATCGCCGAAAAAACTATACCCAGGCGCTACATGCTGCCAAAAACCAGCTCATTGCCCAAGAGCCGTATTTGCACCCCAAATATTGGAGCAATTTTATATTGATTGGACGATAAACCAACAAGATGCACTATATGAAAACCTGGATTATTTTTTTACTCGTTCTTTTATCATTCAATGCCACTTATGGGCAGACCAAAGTGGATACCTTAGAGGCGCATCGGTTGTTTGAGGAAGGGAAGAAGCTATACTTTGCTTATAAAATACATAGTGCTTTGCAGAAATTTCAAAAATCTGTTGAAATATTTAAAAACCAAGGTTTTGAGGTGAGTTATGCAAGGTGTTTACTATATCAATTGTATTGCTATGGACTTATTCGCACCTATAATCATAAAATAATACTACTTTCTGAGGAAGCTTTAAAATTATTCAGAAAACGAAGGAATCGTTTAGGTTTGGCAAAAATATATAGTGTCATGGGAGCTTATTATTATAGCTCAGGGATAGATACTGACAAAGCATTATACTATAACCAAAAATCTGTGGCAATTTATCAAAATAGCGATTATAAAATGAGTGTGAATGTAGCTTGGTTGTGGAACAGGATAGGTCATATCTATGTGGATCAAAAAAAATACAAGAAAGCCATTACTTGTTTTGAAAAAAGCCACCAAATACTGCAAAAGTTGTTGCCCGCAGGAGATGCTCGCTTGGGTTACTACTTTGGGAATATGAGTAGGTGTTTTCGGGCGCAGAAAAAATATAATGTGGCAATTAAATATTTACAACAAGCAGGCAAGTACAATAAAGGAAGGAGGGAGGGGCACTACACCAATATAGGGTATTTATACTTCTTTCAAAATAAGTTACTATTAAGCGAGCAGTATTACCGGAAGGCGCTTGCGATAGCCAAAAAGCGTTATAAAGGAAGACATCAAAATATAGGGAGTATTTACGGTAAATTAGCTCGTTTATCCATTGAAAAAAAGAACTATTTGGCAGCATTAAAACTTGTACAAAAAGGACTTAGCCATGTAGTGAACCACTCTATAGATACGCTCGATATTTATCAACACTCTACTGCTGAAAATAATAAAAACGTCTTAAGACATTCAATCTTGCTTCGTTATAAAGCCCAAGCCTTTTCTTTAATTTCTGATAACCTGAAAGACCTCCAAGCTTCTTTGTACAGTTATCAATTGTATGATAGCATAACCATAAAAATACAACCTCAGAGCAGCCATCGAAACTATCATTTTTCCCAAAAGATATACCCCGAAGCCATTCAAGTCTGCCAACGGTTGTACACCAAAACCCAAGACAAAAAATACCAACACCTGGCGTTTTATTTTGCCCAACGGAGTCACGCGAATGTGTTGGGCAAATCTTTGCACGCTCGCCGGGCTAAAGTAATGGTGCGTTTGCCCGATTCTTTGATCAATCAAGAGTTGTATTTGAAACAACAGCGGGCGTATTACCAACAAAAAGCACTGAAAGCAAGTAACGCAACGCAAAAAACAGCCTACCAGGATTCGGTGTTCAGGATGATACGCCAACAAGACGTGCTCAGTGAGGTGTACGCCCAAAAGTTTCCCAAATATTACCGTTTACGGTTTCAGAGCCAACCTGCTACTGTGCCCCAAATCCAGCAAAAACTAGACAGCCAATCGGTGGTATTGAGCTATGTTTGGGGCAAGGCACAAAGCCACGTATTGGCCATTACCCATAATGATTTTAAAATATACACCTTACCTCCCGAAAAACAGGTAACCGCTGTGCTCAATGCTTACTACAATGCCTTACAACAGGAACAACGCCTGCAAAGTTTTGCCCGCAAGAGCTATCAAGCCTATCAGTGTTTGTTGGCACCCTTGCAAAAGTTATTGCGTACCAAGCAAAAAATAATAGTGACCAACCCTACCTTGCTGAGTGTGCCCCTCGAAGCCCTGGTGACCCAACCCTATCAACCTGATTGGCGGGCTTTTGGTCAGTTGCCTTACTTGGCAAAACAACATAGCTTGAGTTATCATTACTCGGCGAGCTTGTGGTGGCAAAACAAGCGTAGCTCCTCTTTGTCTGCCCAGCGCCGCCTCCATTTTGCAGGTTTTGCACCATTTAGTGGAGGTAAAGGGCAAGTCATGACCACCCGTGCCAACGAGGGCCTATTGCCCGAAAGCAAAGTAGAAGTAAGTACGGTCTATAACTTTTTTAAACAACAAAAACACGATGCGGCCGCTTATTTGTCTAAGGCGGCTACCCGCCGGGAGTTTTTAAGCCAGGTGAGCAAATTGGATATATTGCACATTGCCAGCCACAGCACCGCCAACCTTCGCGAGGCACGTTTGGCGCGCATTCACTTTGCTCCTCAGCCCCAGGCAGATTCTACCTATTTGTATGCCGAGAGCATTTACTATTTGCCACTCAAGGCGCAATTGGTGGTATTGAGCAGTTGTGAATCGGGGGTAGGCAAGTTTGAGGCAGGCGAGGGGGTCATGTCTTTGGCGCGGGGCTTTTTGCACGCGGGTGCCCAAAGCGTGGTTTCGTCGTTGTGGGAGGCCGATGATGTCTACACCAAAAAACTGATGATTTTGTTTTATAATCAAGCCTTGTTCAACCAACAGCCTTACAGCTACGCGCTGAGCCTTGCTAAACGCCAGCTACTCGACAAAGAACCCCCGCTACACCCCAAATACTGGAGCAGTTTTATATTGATTGGACGATAAACCAACAAGATGCACTATATGAAAACACTGATCATTTTTTTACTCGTTCTTTTATCATTCAATGCCACTTATGGGCAGACCAAAGTGGATACCTTAGAGGCGCATCGGTTGTTTGAGGAGGGGAAGAGGTTGTTATTTGCTTATAAAGGATATAAAGCCTTGCTGAAACTTCAAAAATCAGCTGAAATATTTAAGGCACAAGGTTTTGAGGCAAGTTATGCAAGTTGTTTACTATATCAATTGTATTGCTATGAACTTATTCGAACTCATAACTATAAAATAATATTACTTTCCGAGGAAGCATTAAAGTTATTCAGGAAACGAATGAATCGTTTAGGTTTGGCAAAAATATATACTGTCATGGGAGCTTATTATTATAACTCAGGGTTAGATACTGACAAAGCATTATACTATAACCAAAAATCTGTGGCAATTTATCAAAATAGCGATTATAAAATGAGTGTGAATGTAGCTTGGTTGTGGAACAGGATAGGTCGTATATATGTGGCGCAAAAAAAATATAAGAAAGCCATTACTTATTTTGAAAAAAGCCACCAAATGCTGCAAAAGTTGTTGCCCGTAGGAGATGCTCGTTTGGGTTATTACTTTACGGATATGGGCAGGTGTTTTCGGGCACAAAAAAGATATGATTTGGCAATTAAATATTTACAACAAGCACGCAAGTATAGCAAGGGAAGGAAGGAGTCATATTACTCCAATATGGGCTACTTGTACCTTCTTCAAAATAAGCTATTATTGAGTGAGCAGTATTACCTGAAGACGCTTGCCATAGCCAAAAAACGTTATAATGGAAAGCATCAAAATATAGGAGCTGCTTATGAAAACTTGGCTCGATTATCCATTAAAACAAAAGACCCTTTGGCAGCATTAAAACTTGTACAAAAAGGACTTAGTCATGTAGTGAGCCACTCTATAGATACGTTGGATATTTATCATCATACCAATGTACGAAACACTAAATATCGTTATAAACACCTATATTTACTATTACATAAGGCTAAAGCATTCTCTTTACTCTCTGATAGTCTGAAAGACCTCCAAGCTTCTTTGTACAGTTACCAATTGTATGATAGCGTAACCATAAAAATACAATCTCAGAGTAGTAATCGAAACTATCATTTTTCCCAAAAGATATACCCCGAAGCTATTCAAGTATGCCAACGATTGTACGCCAAAACCCAAGACAAAAAATACCAACACCTGGCGTTTTATTTTGCCCAGCGGAGTCACGCGAATGTGCTTGCCAAATCTTTGCACGCTCGCCGGGCTAAAGTAATGGTGCGTTTGCCCGATTCCTTAGTCAATCAAGAGTTGTATTTGAAACAACAGCGGGCATATTACCAACAAAAAGCACTGAAAGCAAGTAACGCAGCTCAAAAAACAGCCTACCAGGATTCGGTGTTCAGGATGATACGCCAACAAGATATGCTCAGTGAGGTGTACACCCAAAAGTTTCCCAAATATTACCGTTTACGGTTTCAGAGCCAACCCGCCACGGTGCCCCAAATCCAGCAAAAACTAGACAGCCAATCGGTGGTATTGAGCTATGTTTGGGGCAAGGCGCAAAGCCACGTATTGGCCATTACCCACAATGATTTTAAAATATACACCTTACCTCCCCAAAAACAGGTAACCGCTGCGCTCAATGCTTACTACAATGCCTTACAACAGGAACAACGCCTGCAAAGTTTTGCCCGCAAGAGCCATCAAGCGTATCAATGTTTGTGGGCGCCCTTGCAAAAGTTGTTGCGCAAGCATCCCAAAATCATTGTGACCAACCCTACCTTGCTGAGTGTGCCCCTCGAAGCCCTGGTGACCCAAGCCTATCAACCTGATTGGCGGGTTTTTGGTCAATTGCCTTATTTGGCAAAAAAACATAGCTTGAGTTATCATTACTCGGCGAGCTTGTGGTGTCAAAACAAGCGTCAAGCTTCTTTGTCTGCGAAGCATCGCCTCCACTTTGCGGGTTTTGCGCCTTTTAGTGGGGGCAAGGGGCAAGTAATGACTACCCGCGCCAACGAGGGCTTGTTGCCCGAAAGTAAGGTAGAAGTAAGTACGGTCTATAACTTTTTTAAACAACAAAAACACGATGCGGCCGCTTATTTGTCTAAGGCGGCTACCCGCCGGGAGTTTTTAAGCCAGGTGAGTAAATTAGACATTTTGCACATCGCCAGCCACAGCACCGCCAACCTTCGCGAGGCACGTTTGGCGCGCATCCACTTTGCCCCTCAGCCCCAAGCCGACTCTACCTATTTGTATGCCGAGAGCATTTACTATTTGCCGCTCAAGGCGCAATTGGTAGTGCTGAGCAGTTGCGAGTCGGGGGTGGGCAAGTTTGAGACGGGCGAGGGGGTGATGTCTTTGGCGCGGGGTTTTTTGCACGCGGGTGCCCAAAGCGTGGTTTCGTCGTTGTGGGAAGCCGATGATGTGTACACCAAAAAACTGATGATTTTGTTTTATAACCGGGCATTGTTTCAAAAGGTGCCCTACAGCCAGGCTTTGAGCTTTGCCAAACGCCAATTGCTCAGCCAAGAGCCCCAGCTACACCCCAAATACTGGAGCAATTTTATATTGATTGGACGATAAACCAACAAGATGCACTATATGAAAACCTGGATTATTTTTTTACTCGTTCTTTTATCATTCAACACCACTTATGGGCAAGCCAAAGTGGATACTTTAGAGGCGCATCGGTTGTTTGAGGAGGGGAAGAAGCTATACGTTGCTTATAAAATGCATAGTGCTTTGCTGAAGTTTCAAAAATCGGCTGAAATATTTAAGGCACAAGGTTTTGAGATACAACAGGCGAAGTGTATTACATATCAGTTGTCTTGTTATCGGCAGCTATCTACTTATAATCAACAGGTGTTATTGAAGATAGAGAAGGCTTTGAAATTATTTCAGAAGCGCAAAGACTCTGTAAGTGTAGCCAAAGCCTATAAGTATATAGGGAATTATTATTCTGGTTCAGGGGTAAACATCGATAAAGCAGTTTTTTACTATCACAAAGCTGCCGAGATTTATCGGAAAAATGGTCTGCGGCTACGTTTAGCCTGGTTATGGAATGACCTAGCTGCCTTGTATCAGTCTCAGGGAATGTATGCAAAAGCTATAGAGGCTTGTAATAATAATTATCAATTGCTTAAAAAGTTGATTCCCGAAGGAGATGTTAGATTTAGTGCTTATTTTATAAGGATGGCAATTTGTTTTATGAACCAAAAAAAATATGATGTGGCACTTAAATATTTACAACGAGCCCGTAAATACATTCAAAGGGGGTGGGAAGGTTATTATACCAATATGGGATATTTATATTTGAGTCAAAATAAACTTCAATTAAGTGAACAGTATTACCTGAAGGCGCTTGCTGTAGCTAAAAAGCGTTATAAGGGAAAACATCAAAATATAGGGTGGGCTTATGGAAGCTTGGCTCGATTATCCATTAAAAAAAAGAACTATTCGGTAGCATTACAACTTGTACAAAAAGGCCTTAGTCATGTAATGAGCCACTCTATAGATACGTTAGATATTTACTATCATACCAATGTACGAAACACGAAACATCCTTATGCTCATTTATATTTACTATTACATAAGGCTAAAGCATTCTCCTTACTTTCTGATAGTTTGAAAGACCTCCAAGCTTCTTTGTATAATTACCAATTGTATGATAGCGTAACCATAAAAATACAATCTCAGAGTAGCCATCGAAACTATCATTTTTCCCAAAAGGTATACCCCGAAGCCATTCAAGTCTGCCAACGATTGTACGCCAAAACCCAAGACAAAAAATACCAACACCTGGCGTTTTATTTTGCCCAACGGAGTCACGCGAATGTGTTGGGCAAATCTTTGCACGCTCGCCGGGCTAAAGTAATGGTGCGTTTGCCCGATTCTTTGATCAATCAAGAGTTGTATTTGAAACAACAGCGG
Organism: uncultured Microscilla sp.; assembly: GCF_947493425.1. Lineage (GTDB taxonomy): Bacteria > Bacteroidota > Bacteroidia > Cytophagales > Microscillaceae > Microscilla. The sequence goes on from NZ_CANLRP010000003.1 coordinate 92,738, forward strand.
GCGTATTACCAGCAAAAAGCACTGAAAGCAAGTAACGCAGCGCAAAAAACAGCTTACCAGGATTCGGTGTTCAGGATGATACGCCAACAAGATGTGCTCAGTGAGGTGTACGCCCAAAAGTTTCCCAAATATTACCGTTTACGGTTTCAGAGCCAGCCCGCCACTGTGCCCCAAATCCAGCAAAAACTAGACAGCCAATCGGTGGTATTGAGCTATATATGGGGCAAGGCGCAAAGCCATGTATTGGCCATTACCCATAATGATTTTAAAATACACACCTTGCCTCCCCAAAAACAAGTAACCGCTGCGCTCAATGCTTACTACAATGCCCTACAACAGGAACAACGTCTGCAAAGTTTTGCCCGAAAGAGCCATCAAGCCTATCAATGTTTGTGGGCGCCCTTGCAAAAGTTATTGCGTACCAAGCAAAAAATAATAGTGACCAACCCTACCTTATTGAGCGTGCCCCTCGAAGCCCTGGTGACCCAACCCTATCAACCTGATTGGGGGGCTTTTGGTCAGTTGCCTTACTTGGCAAAACAACATAGCTTGAGTTATCATTACTCGGCGAGCTTGTGGTGTCAAAACAAGCGTAGCTCCTCTTTGTCTGCCCAGCGCCGCCTCCATTTTGCAGGTTTTGCACCATTTAGTGGAGGTAAAGGGCAAGTCATGACCACCCGTGCCAACGAGGGCCTATTGCCCGAAAGCAAAGTAGAAGTAAGTACGGTCTATAACTTTTTTAAACAACAAAAACACGATGCGGCCGCTTATTTGTCTAAGGCGGCTACTCGCCGGGAGTTTTTAAGCCAGGTGAGCAAATTGGATATATTGCACATTGCCAGCCACAGTACCGCCAACCTTCGCGAGGCACGTTTGGCGCGCATCCACTTTGCTCCTCAGCCCCAAGCCGACTCTACCTATTTGTATGCCGAGAGCATTTACTATTTGCCGCTCAAGGCACAATTGGTAGTGCTGAGCAGTTGCGAGTCGGGGGTGGGCAAGTTTGAGACGGGCGAAGGGGTGATGTCTTTGGCGCGGGGTTTTTTGCACGCGGGCGCCCAAAGCGTGGTTTCGTCGTTGTGGGAGGCCGATGATGTCTACACCAAAAAACTGATGATTTTGTTTTATAACCGGGCGTTGTTTCAAAAGGTGCTCTACAGCCAGGCTTTGAACTTTGCCAAACGCCAATTGCTCAGCCAAGAGCCCCAGCTACACCCCAAATACTGGAGCAGTTTTATATTGATTGGACGTTAGGCAATTGCGTTTTCTAAGGTTTGAATAAATTGCTGGAGGAACTCTTCTTCGGCAATGGCCCCACCTTTATCGGTAGACTGACTCAAGGCTTCCAGGGCTTGATAAGCTTCTTGTAATGCGACTTGGTTTGCCCCTTTTGCCCACCCAATGGCTGCTTTGCTTTTGTGTACCAGGTGAGTGGGAGTTACCGCATTTATTTTGGCTTTTTGCAGTGTTTCTTGTGCCTCTTGAGGTTTTTGTAAATAATAGGCCTGATAAAAAGCCAAGTCTAGCCAAAGCATGGCCTGGTAACCAGTAGGTATGTGGTGTTTGCCGGCCAGTGCTTCTAACAAGTAGGGGTAAGCCTCTGCTGGTTTTTGCTGGTCTATCAAATGGGCATACATGTACAGCTGTAAGTAAGGAATAAAAGGGTGAGCACGCTCACTTTCGAGTATTTGGGCAATGGGGGCTACGTTTAAATCGCGGGGGCGAATGCCCGAAGAAGAAGCTACTGTGGCAGTAAGTATGACCAAGTCTATGGTGGCTTTGTTTCCGCCTTTGATTAGGTTTAGCAGACGGGCACCATCAGAAAAAAAGCCTTTGGAGCGCATAGGGATAATGGTAGTAAAAAATATCATAGCCGACATGGTACCACTTAATAACCAAAAGTTGGAGAGGGTTAACACTTGAGAGTGGCGACTGGTAAGGTAATAAATGCCCAGGCAAAGCAAAGCAAATAGTAAGCTGGCTATAGGGCCGCCCGCCACAAATTTAATAAAATTGCGCCTTAAGTTTTGTTCTGTTTTGGGTAGGCACATGGCAAGTCCACCCGCAGCATTGAGGCGGGTATTCCAGCGAAAGCGAATTTTTTCTCCTTCTTTTTGGAGCATAAAAGGACCAACGGTGACCATACGAAATTCAAATCCTACCCACCATCCAGCCAGTACATGCCCCCCTTCATGTACAATGAGTACCAGCAATACAACGCCCAGCAAAACAGGCAACAAGGCAAGTTTATGATACAGTGATGGGGCGTAGAGGTTGTCTTGTAGAAAATAGGAAAAAAAATAACCGCCCAAGGCACCTGTGAGTAAAATAATGGAGAGTTTGACCCAGGCAGTCAGGCTACGTTTGGATGCTTGGGGTGAACGACGAGAAGAAGTACTCATGGGCTACCAAATAAGGCAATGAATAGATCAAAACAAGGTACTTCTTCCGGGGTCAATGTCATATCAGTTTAGAGTAGTGTTGCGGTTTGCTTCGTCTTTGCTACGTTTGGTGAGGTAGTCGAGTACTCTGTATTGTTCGCCTGCCTGCAAAAAGTGCACTTGCTCGTAGCGGGTAGAGTCGCCGTACTGAACCGAAGCATACACCAGTCGCTTATTGTTTTGACTGTCACTCAATTTAGATACTTGATTGAGCTTGTACCCATTGATTCCTTTGTACTGCTCGTTTCGCTGTTTGAGCCACTGAATCCACTCTTCTTTGGTGCGTTGCTTCAACATATTTTTGTCAAACATAGCCACTGCCTGCTCATAGTTTTTACTTTGCAAGTGATTATAAAAGCTAATGGCGACTTTGATTGAAGGGTCAGTTTGTGGGTTGAGGTAGATATAGACTCCTCCTCCTATACCTCCAACCAAGACAATAAATAATAAAAAACGGGTAAAGCCACCTCCTTTTTTTTTGGTGGGTGGTGCTTGTTGCTTTTTCTTGTTCGACATAGTGAGCTAATCTGTTGTTGTGGTAGTTATTTTTTAAGTATGAGTAATATTTTGCCATCAGAAGGAATAGAGGCACCCGGCATAACCGATTGGCTCTTTACCCTGCCTCGTCCGGCAAATGACACCTTCATTTTACGGTTTTCGAGTACATAGAGCGCGTCGCGTAGGGTCATTCCTATGACGTTGGGCACCCCTTTACTTGACAAACGGTGTCGTTTCCATTGTACAGCCAGTTTACGACGAAAAGGTCTTACCCAGTCCATCGTACCACTGCTGTCTACAGTAACTACATTCAATTCTTTGGCTATCACGTTCAAATCTTTTTTATGACCAATGTGTTTTCTGGGAAAATTAGACACATCTGCCATTGTAAAACTGCCCGAAGAACTCATCTGACGCATTTCTACATCTCTGGCGTGCAATTGGTCGGCTATTTTGCGGAATACAGGAGCGGCTATGCCACCACCTGAGCGTTTGCCTCTGCGAGGGTTATCTATCACTACAATGCAGCTATACTTGGGGTTGTCGGCCGGAAAGTAGCCCACAAAAGAGGTCTTATACTGTTTGACATATCTTTTGCGTCCTCCCCGGTTTACTACTTTTTGCGAAGTACCGGTTTTACCCGCAATTTGGTAAGCCCTGGTATTGATAGAGCGGGCAGTACCTCGTTGAACTACCCCTCTTAGTATGGTTTGAGCTTTGCGCAAAGCCTCTGGTGAGCACATTTGTTCATTGAGAATGATAGGGACATATTGTCTGATGCGACGGTCAGCCTTACGAATTTCTTTGACAATTTGTGGTTTCATCAATTTGCCATTGTTCGCTATGCCATTATACAGGGTAAGTATTTGCAAAGGCGATACCTTGCACTCATACCCTATAGACAACCATGGGATAGTCACCCCGCTCCAGGTAGGGTCGGTAGGGCGTTTGATGATAGGTTGTGCCTCACCTACAATCTGAAAATTGAGTGGCTTGGCTAACCATAGTTTTTCAAAATAATCAATCAATAAATTTCTTTGGGGGTCGGTCTGGTTAAAGTACTTGTTCATCAATTTAGACACCCCAATGTTTGACGAGTACTCAAATGCTTGTTGCACAGTTAAACGTCCCCCAGGTCCGTCATCGGTCATTACTGCGTCGGCATAGCGAAACCTACGGTTGCCCGTTTCTACGGTATCGTTTAGTTTTACATCGGTATGCTGAAACAAAGCAAGCGCCGAAGCAAGTTTAAAAGTAGAGCCAGGGTCTATACTGCCATAATCGCCAATGGCATAGTTGTAACGTTCCGAAAAAGTGCTGTCTTCTTTGGTTCGGCTTAAGTTGGCCATGGCTTTTACATACCCGGTTTTTACATCCATGATTACCACACAGCCAAAGTCTGCATCTGTTGTGACTACCCTGTTCTCTAAGGCTTTAGAGGCCATTTCTTGCATATTTACATCAATAGAAGAGTAAATATCGTAGCCATCTATTGGGCGAATTCGAGAGTTAGTCTGAATAGGTTTCCAATCGCCCCCGGCAATTTTTTGATACAAAGCCTCTCCATTGATTCCAGCAAGTGTATCATCAAAGCTTTTTTCCAACCCCACAATTCCATTTCCCTTTTCGTCAATCCGTCCAATCAAACGTTCGGCCAGGTCGCCAAATGGGTAAGTACGTTTAGATATTTTTTCAAACAAAACTCCTCCTCTGCGTTGTCCCTGATTAAAAATAGGCCACTTGGCAAGGCGTTGTTGTTCGTAGTAATTAATTGGACGATTGGTCAATACCAAATAGCGTCGTTTGGCAAGTCTGGCATCGTTTATTTTTCGGTAATATTCTTCTGGGGTTTTATCTTTGAAATGCTTCGAGAGTGAATCACACAAAACCGCAATGCCATTTTTGTAGACAGAGTCAGAGGCTATCATAGGGTCAAACGACAGCTTAAAACTAGGGACAGAGGTAGCAAGCAAGGCATCATTTTCGGCGTATATGTCTCCTCTGATGGCCTTGGTTACTTTGTAGTCCAGGGCATTTTCTTTAGCAATTTTTTGCCATTTATCTTCTTCTACAAACTGAATGTACACCACCTTGGCAATGATAGCAGTAGATACAACAATAACCGCCAAAAACGACAGTTGTACCCGTATCAATATGTCACGTTTTATACTCACTTTTTTGCTTTTTTACTTTTCGGTGTTTTCTTCTTGATTTTTCTTAAGCTTTATTTTATACAAGTTTTTATTGCTCTCTTTTAGCCTAAGTTGCTTTTCTTCCACTGCTTTTATAATTTCTGATTGCTTGCTCGAGTACATAAACTCTACCTTGCGCGAAGTATAGTTAGAGCGTAGGTTTTCTACCTGAGACTCCAGTTTGTTGGTTTGGCGGATCATGCTTTCGGCGTAGTGAGAGTTGCCAATGTAAAATATACCCAATACTGCCAAAAATATCAGGTGAGGAATATAGTTGGTAGGAATACCATTTTCTACCAAACTGTCGATTCGGTTGATGGTATTGAGCAAACTAATGTTACTTCGTTTGCGTCCTTTTTTTTCTTTTATAGGTTTTTTGGGCGTATTTTCTGCCATTGTTTTGTCAGGTTAATAGTCATTGACAAACTACAGGTATTGGCCAATTTTAAAAGCCTCAAAGCCTTATAATGCCTGTTTTAACTAAGTCTATCCTACAAGTTTAACCAAAAAATAGAAATAAAAAAAGTAAATACAAGGGCTTGTGCCAAAACCCATACAATGGCATCCAAAACCACTGTCAATCAGCAAATATTAGGGTTTTCCGGATCTTTTGCCAGTTCCCAAAAGGTATCAGCCTTGTCTTCCTCTTCACGGTCGTTGCAGGGAAAATCTTTTTCTATCAGCACGTGTAAACGTTGCGCTGTTTTGGGCAGCTCCTGGTATGCTTCAATGCCTACTTGTGAAGTATTGATCCAGGTGTTGGCAATGTTTGCTGGCAAGTATACAGTAATGTCGTTTTGCTGAAAAGTAGCATTTACCTGAGCATTATCTGCCACTATTTGTAAAGAAAATGTAAGCGTTGTTTGAGGAGAAAATTGCACGGATTCGCTGACTGTTTTTTGTTGCTGTAGTGTGTCTAAATCCGATTTTCTCACCCTTATTCGTAAGCTGTTATGTGCACAACGTAATTTCATTATTTTATTGGTTTTTAATGGTCGATAGCTTCTACAGTTGCAAGCTTCAAGCTGATTAAAGCACCGATATGCGTTGGAATCTAAGGACTTGCGACTTGTCGCTAGAACCTTGCCCCTGTTCTTGTATCTAACTGTAAAGATTGTAAATAAATACTTTATGAACTTTGTGGTTACCAGTAGAACAGGGTATAACTAGTCTAGTACCTAGAGCCTAGCCGCTAGTACCTTATGAAGGCTTCTAACTACGCTTTTTATAAGTTACTAAAAATCAACGTGATAGAAAAAGTGTAGTTACCTGTCGAACAGGGTGTACCTAAAACCTTGCACCTAGTCCCTAGAACCTTGTCGGGCTTTTAACTATTCCAAATTTCCCAGGCTTTTTCGGCCTGAAGGTGCAACATTTCCAATCCATTGATTGCCTTGGCACCTTGTGCCATCCCCTTTTTCATAAACAAGGTTTGTTCAGGATTATATACCAGGTCAAACAGCAAGTGCTGAGTGCCCAATGCCTCATAAGGTAGTGCCGGGCAAGCGTCTGTATGAGGATGCATCCCCAATGGTGTTGTATTGACTATAATCTGGCGACTTTTAATTAAGCTGGGGCTTATCTCCTGATAACTTATTTGCTGGGGTTGGTCGGGTGATGGTTTACGCGATACCACTTGGTAATTCAGGTTTAAATCATCAAAAGCTGCCATGACAGCTTTTGATGCCCCACCCGAACCCAAAACCAATGCTTGAGTAGTGGGCGTAAGGGGAACCCTTGTATTGAGCAAAGATTGTTTAAAGCCAAAGTAGTCAGAGTTGTATCCGGTTTTTTTTCCGTCAGCATCAATTTTAATCACATTTACAGCACCTACTTGTTTGGCCGAAGCATCTAAGTGGTCTAGCAAAGGGATGACAGCCTGTTTGTGAGGAATGGTCACGTTTAACCCTACCAAATGAGCCGTCTGACCAATCAATTGAGGTAAATCATCTACTGAAGGCAACGGATATAACTCGTAATTTGCCTGAGCAATTTGTTCCCGTTCAAACTTTTCGCTAAAATACTTTTTAGAAAAGGAGTGGGAGAGGGGGAAACCGATCAAACCAAATTGGCGCATATTTTTTATTTTACTCGTTTGTTATTGTTCTTTTAATTCACCTGCTTAGGAGCCAAGCGCTCTATAATATATACCAATGCAAAGCCTACTACTGCAAATATGATGGCATACATTAGGTAAGGGTTACCCTCAAATTGTGACGGTAAAATGCTTTTTTCAAGCAATGGTTTTACTTTGCCGTGGCTATCTGTGTAGGTTTCTAGCACCTTCTTCCAAGGCCAAACCTTGTTGAGCGAGCCAATCATAATGCCAATCAAAAATATAATGGTAAGGTTGTAATACCTTTTCAACATCCAGCCCAATAAGTGAGAAAACGATAAAATACCCACAACACATCCACTCATAAAAACAGCTATAATGCTGATTTTAAACTCTTTGAGTGCCGCCAGAATAAAAGTATACTTACCCAGTAATACTAATATGAAGCTGCCCGATATGCCTGGTAAAATCATCGCACAGATGGCAACCATGCCGGCAACAAACACAAACCACATTGCCTCACTGGTTTGTGCGCCTGATGTAATAGTAATAAAGTAGGCAAGTACAACACCTACAATACCTGCGACGATGCCACCTATTGACCATTGAGTGACTTGTTTGCCTACCAAGAGGGCAGAGGCAATGATTAGCCCAAAAAAGAAAGACCAGAGTTGGATAGGGAAGTGCTCTAACAGGTAGGTGAGCAACTTAGCCAATGACAATACAGCTATCATAATTCCCCCAAATACCGCAGCAAGAAAATTACCGTTGATTTTTTGCCAAAAATCACCAATTTTAAACTTAAGTAATAAGCCAAGTGCTTGACCATCTACCGAGCGAATAGAGTCTAGTAACTCTTGATAAATACCTGTAATAAAAGCTATAGTTCCTCCCGAAACACCAGGCACTACATCTGCCGAGCCCATTCCTACACCTTTCAAAAGTAATAGCAGGTAATCTTTGAGTGTTCTTTGCATGATTGCTTAAAATGAGTGCATACCTAGCCCAAATACCATGGGTGTTTTGATAGGTATGTATAATAAAGGTTTGTTAAATAAACAGAAGGGTAAAAGGCTGTCTCATAAGTCAAAGGTTGCCAAATTTTATGCCTGCCAGGTTTTAAAACCTGGCAGGTATGGCTAGTATTTAGAAGAATATTCTCCTAAAACCTATTATAAGACAGGCCCTTAATTTTTTTATACATTCAAAAAATGATTGAATGTATCGCCGCGTAAACCTAAACGGAGAGTTTCTAAGGGGATAATATCGTTAGAAGCGATGTTACCCAGGTTTACATTGCTGCCAATTAACTTGATAAACCAAGCTTGTTGGGCTTTTTGGGGTGCTTCCCAGATAATTTTTTCATAGGGGATTTTGGTCAGTATCTCCTGAACCAGTCCTGAGCGAACCTCGCCAGAAGAGCGAAACAAACCTACGCTACCACTTTCGCGGGCTTCACCTATCACTTTCCACGCGCCAGCATCCAGTTCTGCCTGCATTAATTCAATCCATTGATAAGGAGGAATAATTTTCTCGACATCTTTTGAGCCAACTTCCGAGAGCACTGTCACTTGCTGGGCAAGTGTGCTTACATATTTACATTTTTCTTCGTGTGGCAACTCTATCGATCCGTCAGACACTTCTGCCAACGAAAGGTTATACTTGTCCAATACCCTGCGGTAGTCATCAAACTGACCCCTTGCAAGGAATGCTTCAAACAATGTTCCCCCAAAGTACACCGGAATATCGGCGCTTTGATAGACTTCTATTTTTTCTTTGAGATTGGGAGTTACATAAGAAGTTGCCCACCCCATTTTAACCATATCGATATGAACGCCAGCAGTCTCGATCATATCTTCTACCTGTCTGATGCTCAGACCTTTATCCATAATCATGGATAACCCAATTTCGCGAGGTTTTACAGTACGTTCGGGCAGATTATTTAACGTATAATTCATGAACTAAGATATCAATTAAAGAGTCTTGTATTGATCAATAATTTGATACAAAGCTTTTTGCGTCTCTAAGTCAGAGAAAAAGTCAAAAAGCATTGTATGTTTATCAAAGTCCAAAATTAAAGCATTTTCTAATAAATTAAAGGCTTGCTTGTATTTTCCTGTACTTATAAGGTAAGCTACTGCCCGATAATGTATTTCAGCGTTTTCGGGGCACTCATCCAAGGCATCCAGCACCACTTCGGTGGCTTTGTCTATATAACCGTGATCATACATAGTGGTTGCCCACTTAAGCCATACTATGGGATTGTCAGGGGCAAGGTTACTAGCTTCTTCGTAAGCATCCAAACTGCTGAGGATATTGCCCATGGCAAATTCAGCGTCAGCAATGGCCAACCAGTAGTTTTCGTTGATACCATTGATTTGAGTAGCCTTTCGAAAATAATGGAGTGACTCATAATATTTATTGAGCGAAAACAGGCATAAACCAGCTCTAAACCAGGCATCGTCCCATAGTTTATCTACCTCCATTGCTTCTTTATAGTGTGTAATGGCAGCGTAATACTCTTTTTTGAGCTCAAAAGTATAAGCAAGCTTACAGTATAAGTCTGCTGAGAATGTTTCATGGAGCAAAGCGGTTTCAAAAGCTTTTTGTGCCTCGTCGTACCGCGAAAGCGTGATATAAATATTGCCTATTTCGATATACCCTGGGGCAAAATCGTCCTTAATCAAAGTAGAATACTCATAAGCATTCAGGGCATCTGTCATATTACCCAATTTGGCATAAGTCATACCGAGGTGGTACCAAGCCAAAAACGAATAAGGGTTTTCATCTATAAATTTTTTATAATATTCCAGGCCATCTTCCAGGTTTCCGGTAATATCTAAACAATAGGCAAGCTCAAGTACTGCTGCCTCATTGTTTAAGTTGTGTTTCAAGGCTTTTTTATAAAATGCAATTGCCTTGTCATAAAATCCCATACTTTGGTAAGTATAACCGATGTTGTACAGTAACTCGTCTTTTTCGCTGGCAAACTTTAGCAAAAAGCCGTACACATCTATTGCTTCCTGATAATTGCCTAACTGCACATAAATATTTGCTTTCAAAAACAAAGTATCATAGTCGGTAGGTTGGAAGGTGCTTATTTTTTCTACTAATTCCAGCGCTTGGTTGTATTTGTCAAGGTGGGTAAGTAGGTGGGCTTTTTCAAGTAATAACTCCATCGAGAAGGGGTACTGATGGCTGGCTATATTACAAACTTGTAGCGCTTGCTTTATTTTGTTTTCCTGGCGATAATAGGTAATGACCATTTCATACACCTGAACATCAAAAAAATGTTGCTCATCATTTTCGAGCATCTGTTCAAACCTCTCGACCACTTCTAAAACATTGTCGTCATTTTTGAAATCATCTACCATATTGCTAATAAATATTTGCTCATAGAATTGTTGATAACTTATTCAAAGATAGCTAAAAGAAATAGAATTTACTTACTGTGTGTAATAATATTTAGATTTAAAGAACATTCTGTAAATGCAAATTTGCAAATATGATAATTAAAACTATTGCTTTAAAATATATGAATATTGTTAGAAACAAATGGCAATTATGCTATGGTATCCAAAGTCTGCCAGTTTTGATAATTGAAAGTATCAAAACTTTTATTATCAGTGCTTTATGTAGAGTAGAGCTTTCTTGTAAAAAAAGAGAATGATTGGATACCTTGAACGTCAAGCCCCACTACAACACCCTTTTGTCATTCTGAATAAAATGAAGAATTTGGTGGTATTTTACTGCCTGGATACACTTACTTGCTCCAGGTACCACAGCTACAAATTCCTCCAGTTGTCATCAGCATAGGGCTTTCTCATAAAAAATGAGAAACCTCGCTGTAGCCTGCAAAGTTCGAGGTTTTGATCGGGCGTGGAGACACCGCCCCTTGAGGTCAAGCTCGGAATGTACTTGGGTATATTCTCTTAAAGAGCCACCTCATACACACGCGAGGACGCGTGCGCCAGCCGTTGCTTATATCACACAAAAATGTTTGTAATATCTCTTTGGAATGCTGCAAATGGGGTAATCATTGGCTATAAAACGCTGTTTTTTTGATAAGAAAATTACCCCTATCCAATCAAACACTTAGAGCTTGTTTAAATTTTCGGTTATAGGAGGTTTTACGATGAGTTTTTGGATTAGATGCGCCAGATTTTGAAGAACCGATGGCTAGAGCTATGCTCTGCCGAGCTCAGCGAAGCTAAATAGCAACGCTATTGCTGAAAAATCTGGCAAAAAAAATCGCGTAAAATACCTAATCATTGAATTTTAAACAAGCTCTTAAATGATTGTGTTGGGCTAATTCTGCACACGCCCAGTTGATACTTTCCTGAAGAGGCTTGAACTGAAAGTTGAGGGTGTCAATGATTTTATCATTTTTATAATAAAAGTGTTTTTGTGACATATACGCAGTTTCTTTACTAATGAAAGGAGGTTTACGGGTAAAAAAGGATTGTAATAATGCTCCACGCCAGGCAAGTGCGGCAATAAGTGGGGTTACTTTTATATAAGGTGCACGCTTATTGAAAGTTTTTGCAATCTTCTCAAACAATTCTTTGAACGAAATATTTCCAGCGTTTACTATGTAGCGTTCTCCAGTATACTCTCCAATAAACAATTGATATACTATTTCGGCTACATCCCTTACATCTACATAGTTGAGGCTGCCAGCTGCATAAAACTTCTTCTCGTCCCAAACATACTTAAACAACTGAGTACTGCTGCGTTCCCAGGGGCTGGGACCCAATATCAACGAAGGGTTTACCACAATACTATTTAAGCCCTCTACATGCCCCCGCCACACTTCCATTTCTGCCAAATATTTGGTTTGGGCATAGTGTGTATTAAATTTTGAAGGTTCCCATTGGGCTTTTTCGTCTATTACCTCAGCATTTTTTCTTCGTCCCAATGCCGCTACTGAGCTTATAAAAACTAACTTTTCTATGCCTAATTCCAGGCTGATATTTACAACATTGGCGGTACCCTCTATATTCACCTTATACATCAAATCCTTGGTCTTAGGGGTAAAAGACACAAGCGCAGCACTATGAATTACCTGTTTTGCCCCCTGCATTACATCATACAGTCGCGATACATCCAGCACATCACCCTCTACCCATTCTATTTGGTCTTTGATATCTGTCAGGTAATGCAAATTGCTATCTTTACGGCGTAAAGCCCTCACAGAGTGTCCGGCAGCCAATAACCGCCGGGCAATAAAACTCCCTACTAAACCGCTGCATCCGGTAATAAAAATCATAGATTAACTTATAATGGTTTGAATGCCGGAAAGTTAATTAGAGTTGGTTATTAATTAAAGTAAGGTGCTGTAATTTTTGGTAATATTTCTTTTTCTGTATTCTTCTTAGACTCTCCAGGTGGCGTTTGCCGTGGCAGTCAGAACCCGCCAAGTTAACCATTTTGTTGTCTATCAGTTTTTCGGCTAGTTTTTGGGCAGGTTTGCCATAATAGCCTTCCAATGAGTTGAGGTTAATTTGTAGAAGAACTCCTTGTTTGTGTATTTTTTTTACAAGATCAAAGTCATTGTGTAGGTAAGTGTAGCGCTCGGGATGTGCCATTACTGGTTTGTACCCTTGAGCTTGCAGTTTGAACAAGACATCAAAAAATTGATTAGGCTTATTCATAAAAGAGGTCTCAAACAATAAATATTGTTCGCCAAAGGTAAGCAAAGGTACCTTTCGGTTTACCTGATGTATAAACCAGTCATCCATATAATATTCTGCCGCAGCGTCTATTTCAATGTCAACTTGGTGTTCCTTGGCTTTGCTTCGTAGTCTTCTGAGCTTTGAATGAATTATTTCAGGAGTATTCCTGTAAAAATCGCTCATAATATGAGGAGTAGTGATAACTTTTTGATAGCCCAAGGCTACAAATTCTTTCAATAACTCAATTGATTCTTCATAAGTTTTCGAACCATCATCTATAGCAGGCAAGAGGTGTGAATGGATGTCTGTATGTATAAAAGGTTCAGACTTTTTTGAGCGGATGGTTGAATTATGTTTCCATAAATTCAGCATAAATTTTATTATTATTTCTTTCGCTTAAATATTGATAATAACCGAAGAAGGAAGCTTTGTTTGTTAGATTTATCTTCATAATAGCCACCGCCATAGTATCTACCATAGCCATAACCATATTTGTATCCTCCGTATCCAGTCAGGTGTTTTACTGAGTTCAGAACGATTGATAAGTTGTGGAAATTGTTAGACTGCACTAATTTGTCTATTCCTTTGCCAAATACTTTGCGTGAATAGTGAGCTTTGACTACGTATAATGGTACATCGACTCTTTTCATAATCAATACTCCATCTGTTACCAAGCCTACCGGAGGAGTATCAATAATGATAATATCATAAATTTCTTTCAATTTTGCCAGTAAATCGTCAAAATCATTTCTTAAAATTAGTTCTGAAGGATTGGGTGGAGTAGGACCAGCCGAGATAAAATCAAGTGTATCGATGGGTGTTTTTTGAATACAATCTTCAATAGCGTTTTGCTTGATCAGGATATTGCTTACCCCTTTCTCGTTTTCTACATCAAAGGCTATATGTAACTTGGGTTTGCGCATGTCGCAGTCTATCAAAATGACCTTTTTGTCAGACATGGCAATAATGCCTCCCAGGTTAGTGGCTACAAATGTTTTTCCTTCTCCACTGATGGTAGAAGTAATAGAGATGATTTTAGCATCTTTGATATCATATAAGTTTTGTCCTTCAGGCAAAATAAACGCCAGGTTTGTTCTTATTGAGCGTAGTGCCTCATTGAGCGATGACTTAGGGTTGAGGTGTACCAATAGCTTGGTATACTTAAGTTTACGGTGTTTGTACCGGGGTATGGTACCTAGGATAGGGGCTTTGGTTACACGCTCGAGTTCTCTTAAATTTGTTACTTTGTTGTGTAATAAATAACGAATCACTACTAAAGCCAGGCTCAAAAACAGACCAAATCCACCCGTTATACCATATATTAGCAGGTGTTTTGGAGAGATAGGTATTTTAGGTAAATTGGCGTTAGATAAAATAACAAACTCAGGAACAATACCAGCTTCTGAAATGCCAATTTCTGCCTTTCTGTTGAGCATTTGCAAATAATACCCTTCATAAATCTTATATAGCCGCTCCACTCTTTTGTATTCAGCTTCCTGGGCTGGCAATCCTCCAAAATCAGCCTCAAGCTCATTTATTTTTGACTGAATAGCCACTATTTTTTTGTATATATTTTTACGTACTCTGGTCAGCAGTTTTTGTACTTGGGTACGTTGTAGTTCAAGCTTTTGATTAATATCTTTGACAACAATGGATGAACCAGTAGCTTTGAGTGCCAGTATTTTTTTGTTTTCCTGTAACTGATTGAGTTTACTTATTAGTGGTTGTAGTTGGTCTAAACCTTGAATAGGAGTAGTTAAAGTGGGTAAAAACTCAGATAAGTCTCCTTGTTTGTTTACCAGATCATCTAGTTCTTTGATGGCAGCCAATTGCTCATTAAAAATGATTTTTTCTTTGATCAGCTTCTCAATTTCTTTGACAGATTCTTCTAATTTTTTGTTTACATCATTGGTTTTAAATTTAAGCATGAAACTTTGTATTTTAGCTTCATACGTTCTCATGCTGTCTTCTATTTCTCCCAGGCGTCGGTTAAGATACGCTTTTTGCTGAGTATTGGCTCTTTTTTTATTTTCAAGTGTTTTATGCAAATAAATGGTGTCTATTACATGTACAATATCCCGTGCTTTTTGAGGGTGATGATCTCGAAAATTTATTCCTATAATCCGAGCGCTTTTATTAAGAATCCCTACTTGCAAATTGTTATTTAAGTAACTGATAAGAGCCTGCCGACTGTTAATTTTAAAATAAAAAGGGATTTGCTGGAAGCCAAGCTTGTAAAAAGGGGTTTTGACTACCTTAAATGAGTAGTAAGGAGTAACTATTGACTGATTAAATCGGTATGTTTTTTTGACTGTTTGGGTTCCCAGTACATAAGAAAGCCGAAAACGTTGATTGTCTATAATGTCAATGTTGATGTTTTTATCTAAAAAAGCGTCAGATTTTACCTTGTGGTCTATTACTTTGAATGGAGGATTTTTGTAATATTCGGCATCAAGAATATTGCCTTGTTGGTAATAACTTATCCATAAATCCATGGCATTGATTACATCATTGAAAATGATCTGAGATCGGATAAACTCTATTTCTCCTACAAGATTCCCTCCCGAATAACTTCCTCCTGGGATCAATCCTTTGATTCCCAACATGCTTACTCCTTCATCCTTAATAGCCAGCTTTAGGGTAGAGCTAGACTTATATACTGGCTTGGTATAACGCAACCATAAATGGCCTATACTTACAGTAAATAGGGGTAATAAAAGCATCCAAATAATGCTTTTACGAAATATTTCCCACACTTTTTCTAAATCCAATGCGTTGAGGAAATCATCGTCTTCCGAAGGAGTATTGGCGTTTGGTATGTTACTTTGATCTATCAAAATAGAGCTTATATAATGTTATAAACCAATTATCTGCTTAATGAAATAGCCAACAAAATAGTGGTTATCAGGCTTGTAAAAACAGTTAATACAGAGCTTACGTCGCGAAAGGACTCTAAAAATGGGCGGCGAATGGGCTCAATATATATAATATCATTAGGCTCAAGTGTAAGGTTGTGATAAGTTAATCCATCTATTGTTGATAAATCAATAAGAAAAACCTTAGGATTCTGAAGGTCTCCTCTAATCAGACGGATGTTATGGGTTTTTAAATCGCGACTCATGCCTCCTGTAGCAGCAACTACTTCTACCAGGTTTACTTTTTCGTTGCGTAAAGGGTATAATACTCCTTGATTACCCTTTAGTACAATCACTCTTTTATTGGTATAGTTGGTCAAGACAAAGGGTTTTGCATAAAACTTACTATATTTTGTTTGTAGTAAGCTGTCTGCTTGGTTTAGGGTAAAACCTTCAAGACGTACATTACCCACCATAGGCAGTTTGGCAAAACCATCTTGTTTGACAAGAAAGCTAATATCTTTGAATTGGTTCTGAAGTTGATTGTTTGGATTATTATTGTTGTTGTTAGTGATATTTAGCTGTTGTATAGAAGGGGGTAAAATAATGATTTCTCCATCATTAGTGTAAACACTTACACTAATGAAATCATTTTTTTGTATGGTATAGTTTTTTTCAACTTGCTTTGTAAGCCTAGTTAAATGTTCTGATAAATTTTTTGACTCTGTTCTAAACAGTTTAGGGTTGTAAGAACGACAAGCCCCAAAAAAAGCTAGAATCCCAATTAGGTAAAGATTTTTCATAAACAATCACTCTTAGCATAAACGCGAAATTAGCTCATTCATGAAACAATACCAACTTATTAAACAAGGCTTTACCTAAAATGTAAGAAGGTCAGTTTAAAACAATTTTTTTGTTATTTCCAAAATGCCTGATGGTGTCCATATACTTTTGTACCACCAGTTTTTCGTCAAATTCTCTTTCTGCTTTTTTTCGGCTTTCCTCTCCCATCAACATCAACTCTTCGTTGTTTAATAGGGTCATTTTTTTCATTTTTTCCGCAAAATCTTTAGCATCTTGAAGCCTGCATAAAAAACCATTGACTCCATCATCAATAGTTTGCTTACAACCTGGCACATTGGTGGCAATCAGGGGTTTAGACATGCTTGCTGCCTCAAGTAAAACCCTGGGGGTGCCTTCACGATAGGAGGGAAGCACTACACAATCGGCCTTGGCTATCATCTCTTGTACGTTATCAGACACTCCAAGGTACTCCACTAAACCTTCGGCTATCCACGTATCCAATTGTTTTTTAGGTACTCCCAGATTGGCGTCTTCTTCTATAGCGCCCAGCAATTGAAAACGAGCGTCAATGCCTTGGGATCGCAAAAGCTTGATGGCTTCTATATACTCTAAAATGCCTTTGTCATAAATTAAGCGAGCTATCAGTAAAAAAGTAAACTGATTATTTCGGTTAAAGTCGCCTGCTTTGAACTTGTCTAATGGAATACCCGAACCAGGAACAAGGTCGGTAAGTCGGGGGTTGATGTATTTTTCTGCTATAAATAATGAAAGGTCGTCTTGGTTTTGGAAAAAAACTTTTTTTGGGAAGCGAAAAGAGAATTTGTATAGCATACGGGCTACCTTCGACGAAAGGCGTTGTTTTCTTAAAAATACAGTGCCCAATCCACATACATTGTTTACTACCGGTATATTGAGCATAGAGGCAGCCAAAGTGCCATAAATGTTGGGTTTTATAGTAAACTGGAGTACAACATCAGGCTGGGTTTTTTTATAAGTATTGTAAAGCCGCCTCATGTATTTTAGGTCTTTTAACGGATTTGATCCTTTTTTTTCAAGGGCAACCGGGTGAAATTCGCACCCTATATTTTGTAAGTATTCAGAATATTTATCGGTAGGGGCTATGGCCAACACGGTGTGTCCTTCTTTTAGAAAAGCCTCTATTAACCCTCTCCTGAAGTTGTAGATGTTCCAGGAAGAATTCAGTACAATTGCAATTCGCATGTGTCCTTTTGGGTGATAGTTCGATTAAGAAATGAAAAAACAATGAAATAAGAAAGTGATAAAAATCAGTAATACATACGAAACGTATGAAATAGTGTTATATTTTTTTATGGTGCTTCAAAAATTAATTAAGCTTTTAAAGCACCATGTAATGTTTGGGATAAAAGATATGAAAATTTAATTATTCAGGTTTAATCTTTTAGATTTACCTTGATTACTATGCCATCTACCCTTCGGTTTAGTGCCCTGCCAGTGGCAGTAGTGTTGGTGCCCAATGGTTTAGCATCGGCATACCCTTTAAACACCACCTGGGCAGCTGGAATCCCTTTTTTGTTGATAAGATAGTTCATAACGGCTTGTGACCTTCTCTTTGCCAAAAGGTTGTTGTACCAGCGGTTACCTATATTATCTGTATGACCTGATATTTCTACGACCATTTCGGTATATTCTTTCAGGTAGTTTGCCACACTATCGAGATGTGCTATATACTGAGGTTGAATTTGATAACTATCGAAACCAAACAATACTTGTAAGCCTAGTTTATCTCCTGGCTTTATTTTAGTAAGCGGAATATCTTCTTTTACTGGTGTGGTAATATTAGTAGGAATATTTACTTCTTTTTTGTATTGGTAAAACCCTTTCTTGCGGACAAGTACCATGTAATTTTTACCCGTTTTTACCATAGTAGCTTTATAAACTCCATTGTTAGGGTTAGAACTTACTTCTTCTGATACATTTGTGTTGTTTTCTTCGGCAATTTGGGTGGTGCTTTTTTCATAAAGCCTGACCACAGCCTTGATCTTATCCTGATTATCTTTATTGCTTATTACCCCCGTTAGCAGCACTTTGGGTTGTGTTTGCAATATGCTATCTTTTTTCTTCTTTTCGGGTTTAAGTGCAAGTATATTGTCACCTGTAGGATGGTAAATTTCATAAATGTCTTTTTCTCCTTCTGTGTCTCCTTTTACCGAGGCATAATACCCCCTCATTCCATCAGCTGATATTACAAAGTAAATATCGTCATCGCTGGTATTTATTGGGTACCCCATGTTATATGCTTCGCCCCATTTACCTTCTTTGTTTTTGTTGGTAAAAAAAATGTCATACCCTCCCATAGACGAGTGTCCCTCAGAGCTAAAATACAAGAGTTTACCGTCTGGCATAATATAAGGAGAGTCTTCGTTATAAATCGTATTTACTTGTTTACCAAGGTTTACTGCGTCACCCCATCTGCCTTTTTTATCTTTTATACTCATGTAAATATCCAACCCTCCAAAACCTCCTGGGCGATCGCTGGCAAAGTACACAGTATCTTTGCTGCGAGTCATTGTGATAGAAGTTTCACGGTATTTAGAGTTAATGTTTTTACCCATCGACCTTGGTTTCTTCCAGGTACTGTCCGATGTATCCAGCTCTGACTCATAAATGTCACCTGCCCTACGGTCTTTGTATAGAAACAGCGTATTACCATCCTGCGATAACGAAATACTGGCATCGTGGTATTTGGTATTTATTTTATTGCCAATATTTTTTGGTGGGCTCCATTCTTTACCATTTTTATAAGCAATGTATACATCTTCAAAGAAGTGATCATCAGTAGCGTCTTTTTTCCCTCCTGTAGTGCCTTTACGGCGAGAGGTAAACACCAAAAACTTTTCGTTTTCAGGAAAAATAGGGGCATAATCAGGAAACTCGGAATTAATTTTTTTGCCTACATTGCGAATCTTTACATACATAGGTTGTTCTACATAAGATGCTCCATAAGTACATTCTTTGATCCTTTTATCGCAAGCCTTTGTGCGTGCTTCCAGTTCGTAATTGCTCATAGAGCTTTTGCCATTTTGTATAAGTGTTGCATACTCTTTTTTGGCAAGATTGTAATATTTAATCGCATCAGCAAAACGATTGTTGTAGTGGTATGCCTTGCCTAATACAAACTCTATGTGTGGGTCGTGATCGCTGTTTTTGGCGTACACATTTTCCAGGTAAAAAACAGCAGAGTCTTTTTTGAGCGTACGAAGGTAACATACCCCAAGTTGATACTGAACCTCTATATCACCAGGTTTCTTTTTGAGTATTTGAAGGTAGGCGCGTTTGGCTGCTTCATAAGACTCATATTCATATAAATTCTTTGCGTCTGAAAACTCACGGTCACGTTGACTATAGGCAGAAGTTTGCCATAGTAAGGTAACTAAAATACTGAGTATGAAAATGTTTTTGTATTGACCTTTCATTGTTTAAATGTTTTAGCTATTAGTTGTGGCTAAGCTAATTAAGTAGATATTTAAAGTGGCGGCTGAATGATAGTATAAGGCATTGTTTGGGTTAGAATCTGCGTCGTCGGTCACGGTCGAAACGTGGGCGACGGAAAAAATTACCCAGAATATAGTATATATGAAATCCTGTGACAAGGTAAGTATCTTTTTCTTGAGGGTTGCCTCTTATTTCACGGTCTGAAGCAGCCAGAATAAATGCCCGTTCTTTGCCCGTAACGGCCGATCTGGTTTCTAAGGTACGGTTGGACATGGCTCTGGCCAGGTCGCTTTGAAGCTCGGCTGCTACTGGATATTTTCCGCTTACATCGTCCAGGTAGTCAGTCATTGTAATACGTAAGCCTATTTCGGCAGCTATATCAATGCGTTGGTTGATTTTCCATCTAAAGCCAATGCCTACTGGAAACACTGGTTGGATCAGCTTGTAAGGTGATTCGTAACCAGGCTGCCCCGATTGCTGCCCCTCTGTACCCAGCGGTTGCAAAGCTACCCATTCGTTGCCAAAGTTCAAAGTGTCAGGTGTTTTGCCTTTAGGGTTGTGTCTGATCAGACCTATGCCCGCAAAAATATAGGGAGTCCAGCGTCTACGTTCGCGGATCATGCGACCGCGTGCCCTTGGCGACTTGGAACGTATGACAGTGCGGCGTGAACTAGGGAAAATATCAAACATCCCTATTACAGAGAATTCGGTAATGTCATTGCGAAAGTGTAAGTTTCTGGCGTAACGTGGTCGGTGCTCTGGTTTAAAAACTGCAGCTGAGATAAAGTCGTCGCCTCGTAAGCGTGCCCATCCTAAATTTGCCCTGACATGGATGCGACGTCCAAATTTTCGAGAAACATGGATCATAAAACTAGGGCGGGTAAACTTAGGGTCTGCGCCAGCGTATTGAGTCCAGGGGTTGAGGTCTCCAAAATAATTCACTGCATTTACCTGTCCTCCTATAGCCCAATAGTTTTGTGATTGAACATCAACAGATAAAATGCCTATAAAGAATAAGGCAAATAAAAATGCTTTGTAAAATAAATTCATGACATTTTTGTATTAAGGTAACGCTTTAACTTAGGTATGTAAGAAATTGAAGGTTATGAGGAACTAAAAGTAACAATAAAAATGAATAATTACAATACTGTATTTATTCTTTGCACTTCTTTTGTGTTAAAGCAAAAATTGTTTAATTTACTTATTTTATTCATTACTATGTATTTAAGACATACATAATAAAAAAATATTTTGCTTACTTTGCAAATGATGAAGCATATTTTTACAAATCGTGTGTGTGTATGATTACTACATAAATTACATCAATATTCGTATGTTATTGTGCAAAGATGAGCATTTATAACGTTATTTGAAACATTCAATATGTTAAAATATTTGGTTGCCAGATAAAAACAGAGAGTTAGATTTTTTTTAGTATCTCTTTACAATGCAAACGCCTGCAAAGGCCAACAACAACATTTAGTATTTTATAAATTAAACAACTATTACTGCGTGAAAGGACCTTATTCAACTACCAAATCACAAGAAACTGCCGTATTAGTGGCAGTCATCAGAACCAATCAAACCGAAGAAGCCACTCAAGCCTATCTGGATGAATTAGAGTTTTTGGCAAAAACCCTGGGTGTTAAAACCCTTGCCAATTTTACCCAGCGTTTAGAGACCCCCGACAAAAAAACCTTTGTAAGAAAAGGAAAACTTGAAGAGATCCATGCCGTAGTTGAAGCCGAAAAAGCCGATATGGTTATTTTTGACGATGATTTGAATCCTTCACAAGTACGTAACCTTGAGCGCGACCTGGAGTGTAAAATATTGGACAGAAGTTTACTTATTTTAGATATTTTTGCGCTGAGAGCCAAAACTGCCCAGGCAAAAACTCAGGTAGAACTAGCTCAGTATCAATATGTACTGCCACGGTTAACCAATATGTGGACTCACTTGTCGAAACAAAAAGGAGGGATTGGAATGAGGGGACCTGGTGAAACAGAACTCGAAACCGACCGGAGGATTATTAAAGACAAGATTACCTTGTTGAGAAAGAAGCTTGATAAGATTGATTTGCAGAATGCTACCCGGCGCAAAACCCGTGGACAACAGGTAAGGGTGGCATTGGTAGGGTATACCAACGTAGGCAAGTCTACCATTATGCAACTGTTCTCTAAGGCCGATATTTATGCTAAAAACGAATTGTTTGCCACAGTAGACTCTACCGTGCGCAAGGTTGTTTTTAACAATATTCCTTTTTTGCTGACCGATACCGTAGGTTTTATCAGAAAATTGCCCACTACCCTTATCGAGAGTTTTAAATCTACCCTTGACGAGGTGCGCGAGGCAGATATATTGATTCATGTGGCTGATGTGTCTACTTCGTTTTGTGAAGAACAAATAGAAACAGTAAACAAAACTTTGTTAGAAATTGATGCTATAGATAAGCCCACTATTTTGGTGCTCAATAAGATAGACCTGGTGGATGAAATGCCTGCTTGGGCGGCTAGTATTGAACTAGACAATACCGAAGTAGTGGTGGTGTCGGCACAAGAAAAACAAGGAATAGATGAACTCAAAACAAAAGTTTTGGCTTTGGTAGAAGAGAAATTTTATAAGATATTTCCAAACTATACAAAAGATTCGCAATTTTGAGTAATTAATTGACCAGCCCACCCGCAAAGGTGGGTTTCAATGGCCCCGTAGTTCAATGGATAGAATAGAAGTTTCCTAAACTTTAGATACAGGTTCGATTCCTGTCGGGGCTATTTTTTATTTTACCTACCCTTCTTTTATTTTTACTAAGTTTATTACCCAAAAGCCACCCTAAAGAACTCTGTCAAATTTATAAAATTGATTGTCCATAGTGAATGGTTTTGCTGAATGTTGGCAAAAGCTGCGTCTTTGTATTGATTGGCTTCTTTTTGTTGTTCAGCATTAAACAGGTGTTCTCCGTTTTGCTGAAGGTGGGCGAAATGTGAAGCTTCTTTGCTAATGGGTTTTTGCCAAGTGGCAAGGGTAAACACCTCGTTGCCTACTTCACAATAACACCTTACAAATACTTGATGGTCTTTTTGCTTAGGGTTAAGTACCTCACCTATGGCATACTTTACTACTGGCTTTTGTAGTAAGTTATCGATATTGAGAATAAATTTTAGGACATTGTCAAGCAAATAAGCCTTTTGTAAAGTAGTTTGATTAATTGTTTTTTGTTCAATATCGAGTTGAGCTCTGAGCTCTTCCAACTCTGAATTATTAGGTTCATTGAACATTAATTCTTTTAGTTCCATTCCCATTGCTGAAGCAATTTCTTTTAGTTCCTTAACTGTCAGCTTATCTCCTTTTCTCTCAATTCGTGAATAGTTAGCTTGTTCAAGCCCTAGTTTATCAGCTATATCTGATTGCTTGAGCCGTTTACTCTCTCTTAGCTCTTTTATTCTTTGTGACATATCCATAGTAACAAAACTACAAATTTGTAGTATGCTAGACACTTTGTTAATTGATATTATATGCAATTATTTGAAATATGTTTTATTATATAATATATTTGTTCTTTTAAGTAATAAATATGTTGTGTGATAATTCAAAAAAGCATTTCTAAATTCATAACTGTAAAGTATTATCAATGAATAATCAATTACAAAAAACCTATTTAGGCAAAGAGTTAGTTTTTAACTCTGATGGTTGGATAAATGCCACCCAAACCGCCAAAGCCTTTGAAAAAGACATAAGGCTGTATACTCGTTCCAAACGATTTACTGAATATTTAGCTGCTACATGTGAATACTACGGCAAAAATGAAGGTGATTTTATAAAAACCGTGAAAGGAGGTGATACAAGCGATGTGCAAAATTTACACATCGCTCAAGGTACTTACTTACATCCTTTTTTGGCGGTATCGTTTGCTCGATGGATAAACCCACGTTTTGCCGTTTGGTGTGATGACGTAATGAGGCAAATACTCACAGGTGAACTTGAGGTAAAGTACAAAGACCTTCAGCAAGATTTTGACAAGCTAGAAGAAAAAAACGAAAAGCTTTTTGAAGAGTTGAGACTTTACCAACGCCCTGAAGAAAATAACGACACTCCCGAACTTTAAACCCCCTTAGAACTTATGACAACGACAAAGAACAACTCAAGCGCTATACAACAGCTTGCCGAAACCTTTGGCAGTATGGACGAACTACTGGAGCTATTTGATAACATCTTGGCTCGTATTACTTCAGCTTATGTGGGTAGTGCCCAAGAAAATTATAACTTGGTGGGTGACTATGATTTTATCAACCAGTTAAAGCAAGCCCTCAAAACTGATTTAAAAAACGCGGGTTTGCCTTATGCTCAAGTGCCTTATTACGGCAATGTGCCCCCAATTGCCACCCCGCCTAAAATACACAGCATAACCCAAGCCATACAAATAGCTGAAGCCAAAGGCATACAAGACTTTAGGGCAGTAAAACTCAAAGATGAATACGCTTTGCTTACCAATTGGACACAAAGCGAGGTAACCGCTTATCAAGCTTCTATGGGCAAGCTTTGGGGTAGTTTTTCGGATGAAGGGGTTTTTATGATTCGCTTTTTAAACTTGATGCAAAATGACACTACCCAATAAAACCGCTATACAACAGCTTGCCGCTCATCATTTTACCAGTCTTGGGGCTTTTATCAATTACTTAGACGAACTACTGGAGCGGCTTGCTTGGGCTTATACGGGCGTGTATCAGCGTGAAATACATCAAGTACAAGACTATGACCTTATCAAAAAGCTGAAGCAAGCCATTGCCCAAGATTTGCAAGGGGTAGGGTTACAATTTTGCCCCCCTCCGTTTTTACCTCCTTATGATCATCATTTGGCAATACGCCCTTGTTTGCAACGCCCTGCCATTGATAGTGTGGCAAAGGCTACTCGTTTGGCAAAAGCTAGAGGGTTGCGCAACTTTGAGGTAAAAAAGGGAGACAACGACGAACTTTATTTAGTCATTTATATGAGCCTAAAAGAACTAGACGAATGCCTGATGCCGCTTTGGGGGCTATACAATGAAGAAAGACAAATTTTGAGTGCTTACCATTTACACTTGATGTAAAACCCCTTGTGTTTTGAACTGCCTACAAACTATGATAGGCAGTTTTTTTATTTTCTGGGCTGAACATGAATGCACGGCAAGAACAGCAAAAGTTAGTAGATTAAAAGCGGCAAATTGTGGGGGTAGTTTGCTGGTTTTGAGGTAGAGAGTAATAACACAAAGAAAAAAGCGATGGATTATAAAAAGATAGTATTATTGTGCAATAGTTAATTGGCATCGTATCTTTGGTTGAAACTCTAACACCGAGAGACGAAAAAAGATAAAAATTTAAATTAAATGATTAAGAAGAAAAACATTTTGATGTTGAATAACATGCCACATCAGGCTTGCCAACAAGAGTAAATGAATCAGTTTATCTTTGTTCCAGCCTTCAATTGAACAATCTAAGCCAATAGGAGAGAGGGACAACTTACAGCTCATTATGTGTAGCACACAACCGAATATTTTAATTAAAAGCAGGGATAGAATAGCTTCTTAAAAAAAAACTTGTATTTTTGCCGCCCTAAAAATAAGTTTAAACTATGCTTTAAACTATATCCAAATACCAACTACCATATCAAATACTAAATAAATATAAGTAAAGAGTATTTTAACAGCCTTTTGCTATTGATACTTTATTTTGTTAAATTTAGAGAGTATTGTTATGGCAGTTTGTCAACCAAATAGCCTTATCAACAATTCAATCATAATTCATTCCTTCAATTACTCTTTGCTAATAATAATTCCACATAAAAAACGTATCAACAACAAGAGCTAAAGTTTGACTAAAGCATATTTTAGTTTGTTAAACATATTTACAAATACAAACTTTTGGTTTAATCCTAAATTGAAATTTGTTAGAGTAAGCTATGAGACGTACTAGACAAAGAAAACCCCGCACAGTTACTGTTCTGCAAAAGCTTTATGAAAGTGGCTTAGACTTTACAATGACTGACTTAAAACATTTGAATGGAAGTTTGTACTACCTTGATTGGACTAATAACTATCCTAATACAGAGTTGCCGGAAAAGGAGGCTGTGTTTCAGGAAAAAACAATTAAGTTATTTGAGTTTCCCCCTATGTTTGAGAAAAAGATAGAATCGAAAATCTTTTTCCATTTTAAGCGTAAATCAGAAAATCTGCGCAAGCATGGATTATTTGCCGATGAGGTAGACCCTAACCTTGCCCAGTTAGAAAGACTTGAGCATTTGGAGAATCAGCAAAACCAACGCTCCCAAAGAAACCCAAGAAATTCTTACCGAGATTAATATTCGCTGTTGAGTTTGACTGGTTACCTTTTATTTTTTTATTAGGTGCCAGCAGGCCTTTCAAAATTTTTATTAACGTGGAGGCAAAGAGTTTTTAATCTGCGCCAAACTTTTGCGGTTGCCAACAGTTTGACAATTAATTTTCTGAGCCTTCTTATTTATATTCACTACCCTGTCTTCCGATGCTGGGTGGGTGCTCAACCAAGCCGCTTTTTTATTGCCTCCTTCTTTTGCCATTCTGTCAAAAAACTCAGACAAAGCATTGCATTGATAATGAGTATCTGCCAGGTACATCACTGAATAGTTGTCGGCTTCGCGTTCTGCCGAACGGCTAAACGTAAGCCCCAATAGTGTGTTGGCAAGGTTGGCTGTACTGCCATTGCCCAACAAAATAGTAAGTGCTATAGTAGTACCTATGCGTTTGTTTAGGTTTTTTATCGAATGACGTCGCTCGGCATGGGCTATTTCGTGCCCTAACACCCCTGCCAACTGGTCTTCGGTTTCAAGATAACGGATTAACCCTGTATACACAAAAATATACCCTCCTGGTGTAACAAAGGCATTGATGGTATTGTCGTCGTGCACAATGTACAATTTCCACTCAAACTCGCTGCGAAACCTGATTTCTTTAGACTGTAAAATAGTATTGGCCATTTTGTCCAGGTGTTGGTAAGCCTGGGCGTATTGGGTGCGGTCAAGAATCCGCATTTTAGCCACTACCTCGTTTCGCACTTGTTTGCCTATGCGTACATCACGGGTAACATTGGGCTTGTATGCCTGCCCTTTCATGGTGCAGTCAGACAAGCCTAAAATTAAAAGAAAAGCAACCAAATAAGTCGCAAGTTTACTGTTCATAATGTGGTGTAATTTTGTGAATAAAATCTATAACGACAAGGCGTATTTTTTGAATTTAAAAATAGTTAAAATAACTTAATGGTCTACCAATATACAGCAGTTATAAATAGGACCTTTTGGATGTGAATAATAACGAAAATAGCTATCCTCCTATAGTAGACATCGATTCAGAAACAGGCAATTGATTTTTACGTTGTTGCTCTGCCTCGTACCCATCTTTGGCACGTTGGTTAAAAGCCCCCAGCAACGCCACAGCAAGTGCCTGGTCGGTAGCTCCTGCCCGCATCAATTGTTTTATATCAAGCACGCCCTGGTCATACAAACAAGTTTTGAGCGTACCTTGCGCCGTCATTCTTATGCGATTGCAACTACCACAGAAAGTACGCGAAAATGCGGCAATAATGCCCAGTGAGCCTTGGTGTCCAGGAATTTGGTAATTGACCGAAGTAGCATGAGGCGCTGTTTTTACCCTTTCGATGGTGGGGTAAGCCGCCTTTAGGGTAGCAAGAATTTGCTGGTGATTCCAGGCAAGTTGCTTGGTGCGTTGTCCCTCACCATTAAAAGGCATTTCTTCTATATACCTCACCCCTATGGCATGAGTACGGGCAAGCTCGGCAAGAGGTACAATGTCTTCGGTATTTTGTCCTGCCATGACCACCATATTTATCTTGGTTTTGATCCCGCTTTCAATCAGGGCATCGAGACAACGCATGACTTTGTCAAACTCGTTGCGGCGGGTGATTTTTAGAAATCGCTCTTTGTTGAGCGTATCCAAACTCAGGTTTACCGACGATATGCCCATTTTTACCATTGCCGGAATGTATTGTTCAGTCAGCACCCCATTGGTAGTAATATTGAGTTCATTGATACCTTCTATATTGCAAATGGTTTGCATAAAGTTGATCAGGTCTTTGCGTAAGAAGGGCTCCCCTCCGGTAAGTCGTATTTTGTTTATCCCCATACTTGCCAATAGTCTCACCAAACGCTCCATCTCTTCGTAAGAAAGCAAGTGTTTTTTGGGCAAATATTTGATGCCTTCTTCGGGCATACAATAAAAACAGCGTAGGTTGCATCGATCGGTGACCGCCAGACGCAGGTAGTTGATAGGGCGCCCATGATTATCTATAATTTGAGAAGGTAACTGCATTTTGAACTCAGTATTGGTGTTTATGGTTTATTTTCTAACTTTATTGTCTGTTTACCCAAACAAAGGTGCCCTTTTGAAAAGACCAATGGGGTAACCAGCAATTGGTTGTTGATAGCCCCCACAGCCTCAAGTCCTTAGATACCGAAGCATATCGGTGCTTCAAGTTTGAGGCTGCTCTACAAGCAGCTTGCCGATTTTATAATACATTGATTTTTAATGGTTTATAAAACCGGTAGATGGAAGTCCTATAGTGCATCAATGTTTGCTTTTAGGCAAATACTACCAACAGGTGTTTCTAACTAACAAATTTATAATATACTGAAAATGAATTTGTTATTGACCTATAGAATAGGGTGCAGCTAAGGGCTAAAAGCTGATAGCTAAGCCCTGTTGGTGTGGTGGACTATTGAACAAAGATAATACATACAAAAACTAATAATAAACTAAATAGTTCAATCACATACCTGGTATGAAGTTAAATATACTATTATTTGGCATAGCCCGCGACATTGTTGGAGGGGCATCGCTTGCGCTGGAAGTAGAAGAAAAAACCACTGTAGAGGCACTGATCGCACATTTGCATAAAGTGTACCCGGATTTTGACCGCCTGGCAAGCCTGATGATTGCGGTAAACTCTGATTATGCAAAAGGAGAAGTGGTATTGAAAGAAAACGACGAAATAGCCCTTATTCCCCCCGTAAGCGGAGGTTAACCCGGCATAAACCTTTGGCAGGTAATGCCTTGTTTTTTGTCGGGAGGCAAAGGTTTTTGAGCAAAAAAACGTTATTTTGAACAATCCCTAATAAAACTCTCTTTATGGAATTTAAAATCACCGACCAACCCATCAACGAGCAAGAAGTAATAGACCTTGTCCGTTCGCCTCATTGTGGAGGTTTGTCTGTGTTTGTGGGCACCGTACGCAACCAAACCAAAGGCAAAAAAGTAATTTCGCTAGAGTTTGAGGCTTACGAAGCAATGGCCATTAACAAGATGCGCGAAATAGCTGAGCAGGCACAACAGCGTTGGAAAACTGATAAAATAGCCATTTATCATCGGGTGGGTAAGTTAAGTGTAGAAGAGACTGCAGTAGTGATTGCGGTATCTACTCCCCATCGCAAAGAATCGTTTCAAGCGTGCGAATACCTTATAGACACCTTAAAGCAGGTGGTGCCTATTTGGAAAAAAGAAATTTACGAAGATGGCGAAATATGGGTGGCAGCCCACCCCTGAGCTATCAATTGTTTGTGTAGGGAGATACCCTACACAAACAATCCATTGACACAACATCCGCTTATGATTGCAGCAATTCCTGTAAAACCCGTTTAGTATCTGCCGGAAACCCACCCTTGAGCATCCATTCAGCATAGCCCCGATTATCACGTACCCGTTCTCCTTTGTGTTTGCCAAAAGCAAAAACTATTTCGCCCTCCTTATCACGAGCCAACCGACGCGAAAAGTCTACATGACGGCTGGAAAAACAAAGGTTATGAATTTCGTTGATGCTGGGCTCCTCGTCGAAGTGGGTAGTCAGTTGACTTTCAAAAATTTCAAGCGTTGCCTGAGTGTCCGCCATGGCATTGTGGGCATTCTCCAGTTCTTTTTGGCAATACAATTGATAAGCAGCTGACAAAGTACGTGGGTGAAAATGATAATAAATCTTCATTACATCTATATATTGCACGTCTGGTTCAGGAAAAACAACCCCAGCTCGGGCAAACTCCTCAATCAAGAGAGGCATGTCAAAGTTTAAATGATTATACCCTGCCAGGTCGCATCCCTTGATAAACTCAAACAAACTCTTGGCTACCTGATGAAAAGTAGGGGCATCTTTGACCATTTCATCACTTACCCCGTGTACCTTGGTTACTACTGGGGGAATAGGAATGGTAGGGTTAATCAAGCGTTCTTTTTCCTCCCTTGTGCCATCAGCGGCAAGCTTGATAATGGCAATTTGTACGATACGATCGTTCAAAGTATCGGTTCCGGTAGTTTCGAGATCAAAAAATACAATAGGCTTTTTGATTTGCATGTTTTAATGTTTGTTTAGAGTATGTTCAAATTTTGTCTTCGGAGTTAAAAATTACTTTTTTAGCCCAGATTATAACCGAGCGTAAGCGAGTTTCTAAATTCTCCGAATCAAGTTCGGAGCTCTGTTTCACCATTGACAATAAACAAGAAAACTAATTTTTAAACATACTCTTATTGAAAAGTATAAGATTGAGTAAAATAAAGGCAGTTGGTTTACCTGATTCTAAAACCCTCCAGATCGGCAATGCCTCCCGAAATAATAAAGTTCATCGCATCTAAGCCAGAAGTATCCAAAGGTTTGACATTTTCGGCGGGCGCAATTACCAGCGTGCCCGAAATACCATAAGAGCCCGGCAAGTATACCGCTACCTTGCCCGCCAGGTGTAGCCGCGACAAGTCGTCTTGCACTACAAAACCCACCCTTTCGAGGTTTGATGGGTTCATTTTTACCAATACCGGACGGTCAAATTTACGTTTGCTGCCCACAAAAGCAGAGGTAAAACCCTGGAGGGAGGAATAAATAATACGAATAATGGGGATTCTGAAAAGCAACTTGTTAAACCACTTAAACATGGTTTTGGTGATAAAACCCGAAGCCAGGTAGCCGATAATGACCAAGGCGACAAGGTCAATGGCTACATACACCAGAAAATGTACTTCTATTGGCAAATAGGTATATCTTTTGGTCAAGCGAATGACTGAAAGCGTATAGTTGATAGAAAATGTAAATACAAAATATACTGCATACGCGGTAAAAAAGATAGGAACCACAAAAAGCAAACCTTGTAAAAAATAGCGAATCAAACGTTTGAAGATGAACATAGTAATATTGAGTTTTTGAGTATTAGATAGTGGCACTGGTTGTATAACACTGGGCAAAGGCGCCAGGCAATTCTTGAAAAGGCTACGCTTACTTTAAGTATTATATTTGCAAATATAAGAAAAAATATTCTTGATTATGAAATGAATGGGCAAAGCTTTGGTAAAAAAATGAATATTTGATAACTTATGGCAGGCAGTAATAAGGAGTGCTTGAACGCCGGAAGCTGCCTGTTAGTCTTTGTCTTACAACCTCAGGTTACGCAGATTTACTTTGTCGTTTTAATTTCTATTGTGAGGGGGTTGTATTGCTACATTAGTGATGCAACGCATCGCGCAACCATCAAACGATATAAATAAGCAGGCTTGGAACTTACTGCGTAACATCAATTATAACTTGTTGGTGAAACAATAATGTACAAAGTGCTGGAGAATAGCACCAGTTTTTTTGGGGCGTTCCCAAGTGCCCATGTGTGCGGTACGGTCTAACAAATGAATGTGGGCGTCTTGTGGCAACATTATTTGAGCTCGGTATTGGCTCATAGGAATGGCAGGGTCTTGCTTGCCAATGAGAAACAAGACCGGGCAAGCAAGTTGCTGTAACAACTCACTGCGATTGGGGCGTTCACGCATGGCAAGTGTGACCTCTATCAGCGATTTTTGGGGAGTGTGTAGTGCCATTGTTTTAGCTTCTTTGATTGCTTCAGCGAGTTCGGGTAGCCTTTCGGGTAAAAACAAGGCTTGCACAAAGTGGTGGGCAAAGGGAGCCACCCCACGTTGGCGCACAATAGATACAATGCGGTTGCGCATTGCCTGGCGGGGTGCCGAATCGGGCAATGCACTGGAGTGAACCAACCCTATGCCCTCCAGCAAAGTAGGGTCTTGTTCCGCCATTGCCAACGCCACATAGCCCCCCAACGAATGCCCTAATACAGTACAGGTGTGAATATTTAAACTTTGGAGCAATGCCAGTACCTGAGCCGCCAAGGTGTCCATCGTTACCACCGAAGGTAGCAGGTGTGCACTTTGACCAAAACCACCCAAGTCTACATTTACTACCCGATACTGCGCCGCCAACACAGGTACAAGGTGCCGCCACATCGTACGATTTTCGCAAAACCCATGCAGCAACACCACTGTTTTTTGCCCTTTGCCCTCGCTGTCATACGCCAGTAACCGATCCATTTAGTACCGTGTTCAAAATAAGTTTCTGTTTTTTAGGGCAAATACGCACGACTGACTGAGGCATTTTTTGCGCTCGTAGCAGCGCTACGGGCAATAAAAATAACGAAAGGCAGTAAAGCGGATTTATTCTAAATCGGACAGTTATTGTTGAGGGCTACGCCCGAAATCCCGTTTATGGGGCGAACACGTTACTTAGTCAATATAAGCAGTGGCCTCTATCTCTACCAATAAGTCAGGGTTGATCAGAGCGCTCACTTCTACCATAGAAGTAGCCGGATTAATAGCGCCAAAAAATTCATTGTGTGCTTTGCCTATAGCTTCCCATTGGCTAATGTCGGTAACATACATACGGGTGCGCACCACATCTTTGAGCGTGGCTCCCGCCTGATTGAGTGCAGCTTCTATTTTTTCAAGCACAAACCGGGTTTGCCGATAAGCATCGCCAATGCCTACAATACGGTTTTCGTCTTCTACTGCTGTAGTACCAGATACCTCTATCAGGTTGCCTATTTTTACAGCGCGCGAATACCCTACTTGCTTTTCCCACATAGTACCAGAAGTAACATTTACTCTTGTCATTGTATTTGAGGTTTTTGTTGAAAAAAATATGAACCCATCCTGTGGCACGCATCTGTAGCTTTACAACCCAGAAGAAAGCCCAGAACGAAATCTGTAGCTATAATTTTAAAACAGTGAGTTACTACTGTTACTTTGTTCTTCCAGTCGTTGAATTTCTTTTTTTAGCAAAGCATTTTCGCTTTTTTGGCTTAAAATGGTTTCTTCCTTGGCTTTGAGTATTTCTTCGTAAAGTACAATTTTTTCGTTTTTTGAATCCAGCTCCGATTTTGACAAAACCAATTTTTCCTTTTCGTTACTTTCTATCAACATCTCACCTTCGCCCATCAGTAGCCAGTAAGCATTTACATTTTTAAACGTAGTTATAATTTTGTGCAACACCTCAAAACTAGGCTTGCTACCCCTGCCATCAATAATATTATGGATAATGGTAGGGCTGACTTCCAGCTTTACACTGAAAGAATTTTTGTTTAGGTTGAGCCTCTCAATGAGGTTTTTCAGCCTTTCGGCAAATTCATTTTGATTAGCCATAACATCAGCATATTTTTTTGAAAAATTTCAAAAGAGTAAATAAGTCTTTACAAATCAGTATATATCTGTATCATTTATACAAAAATGTAAAAAAAAGCCATTTTTTGAAATAATTCTCTCAACTAATGTATATAAAACTATCTTAAGGCTACTTAGGAACGTGATCGCAATAACTGCCCGGTTTATAACATATCCTCTTTCCTGACTTTCGTTACTTTTATTGTCCATAGCGCTGCTACGCCCGCAAAAAGTGCCTCAATCAGCCTTGAGTTTATGCCCTCAATCTCGACACTTATTTTGAACATGTTCCTTAGTACAAGGGCAAAATGGCTGTCATTCGATAATATGGACGAGCGCATAGTGGGTAATTTGGTTAAAAGCCCCGACAGGGGCAAGTCCTTAGATGCCGATGCATATCGGTGCTTCAAGCGACAAGTCGCAAGTCCTTAGATACCGATGAATATCGGTGCTATACCCTGTTCCACAGGTATCTACACTTTTGTATCACGTTGATTTTCAGTTGTTTACAAAAGGCGTAATTAAAAGGCTGTTTTTTTAAACAAGTACTCCTATATATATTAACAATTGATAGTATGTGTGGGTTTGTTTAACGGTGGGAGCAGTGGCAACAAAAAACAAATACTAAAAATGCCCTTTACAAAAAAGCGCATAAAAAAAGACCCTCTTATCAAAGAGCGCCTTTTTTTCCATGGGTTTGTTCAATCAATACTGTCTGTTGATTGTTTTTCAGCTTATTTTTCGTCGTTCAATCGTTTTTCTATTTCCTTCATAAAGTTACGTCTTAAAGCAACTTTTCTTTCTATCGACGTGCTTAAGTTTTTTATTCGGGCAGAGTAAGTATCATCTTTTTCTTCAATCATTTTCATTAATATTCTCTGATGTTTTAAATAATAGCGTATTGCAAAATATTACAATATAATGAGGGCAAAGCTAGATTATTTTTTTGTTAAAATCAACGAGAAATGAAACCTAAAAATGATTACTTCGTAGAGGCTTTTTTCAATAAGTTTGATTGTTTTATCGATGAGGTTTGTTACAACAAAAAAGCCCTGAAAAACAGGGTTTTCAGGGCTTAATATTTGGTGATCTGTTATTTTATTAAAATCTTACTTAAAAACTACTTCTGCTATTTCACGGACAGATTGTGCGATGCCTTTAGCGTCAAAACCACATTCTGCCTGTAGTTCAAGTTGAGAGCCATGTTCTACAATACGATCAGGAATACCCAAGCGCTTTACTTTGGCAGTGTAGCCGTGCTCTACCATAAACTCTAGCACAGCCGAACCAAAGCCTCCTTGTAAGCAACCATCTTCTACGGTGACTACCTTATCAAATTTCTGGAAAACCTCGTGCAACATTGCCTCGTCCAGAGGTTTTACAAAACGCATGTCATAATGTCCCACATTGAGACCTTCTTCGGCAAGGGTTTCGCAAGCCTCAGTAGCATAGTTGCCTATATGCCCTATAGTCAATATGGCGGCGTCGCTGCCATCGCGCAGTTTGCGTCCTTGACCAATGGTTATTTTTTCTAGAGGGGTTCTCCATTCTGGCATAACTCCTTGACCACGAGGGTAACGAATGGTAAAAGCTTTGCCTTCTTCTTTAAACTCGTCAAGCGAAGCAGTATACATCAGGTTGCGTAACTCTTGTTCGTTCATAGGCGCCGATACAATCATATTGGGGATCAATCGCATATAAGCTATGTCATACGCCCCGTGGTGAGTAGGCCCATCGGCTCCGGCAAAACCAGCCCGATCTAAACAGAAAATTACGGGCAAGCCTTGAATACATACATCGTGAATGACTTGGTCAAAGGCACGCTGCATAAACGTAGAGTAAATATTGCAAAATACAGTAGACCCCTGGGTAGCCATACCTGCCGATACAGTAACGGCGTGTTGTTCGGCAATGCCCACATCAATGGCACGATCAGGCATGGCTTCCATCATAATGTTAAGCGACGAACCTGAAGGCATTGCAGGAGTAATGCCCATTATTTTAGGGTTTTCCTGGGCAAGCTCTAATATGGTGTGTCCAAATACTTGTTGGTATTTAGGAGGTTGTGGAGCGGTAGGTACCGATTTATGTATTTCTCCGGTTACCTTGTCGAACAAACCTGGCGCGTGCCACTTGGTTTGGTTTTTTTCGGCATGGGCAAACCCTTTTCCTTTTACTGTAACACAATGAAGAAGTTTAGGTCCTGGTATATTTTTTAGGTCATTGAGCACGTGGGTCAAGTGGTTGATGTCGTGCCCATCTACCGGGCCAAAGTAACGCAAGTTTAATGACTCAAATAAGTTGCTTTGTTTCAATACTGACCCTTTTACTGCTCCCTCTACCTTAGAAGCAAGCTCTTGAAAGCGGCCAAAACGATTGAATTTGCCCAACATCTTCCAAACCTCATCACGTAGTTTGTTGTAAGTTCTAGAGGTTGTAATATCGGTCAGGTAATCCTTGAGTGCTCCTACGTTTGGATCAATAGACATGCAGTTGTCGTTCAAAATAATCAACAAATTGCTGTCTGATACCCCCGCATGATTCATTCCTTCAAAAGCAAGTCCCCCAGTCATGGCACCATCTCCAATAATAGCGACGTGTTGACGGTGGTTTTCTCCTTTTTGCTTAGAAGCAAGCGCCATTCCTAAGGCTGCCGATATAGAAGTAGACGAATGGCCTACCCCAAAAGTATCGTATTTGCTCTCTTTACGCTTAGGAAAACCCGAAAGTCCTCCATACTTGCGGTTGGAGTGAAAGTTTTCGCGCCTTTCTGTCAAAATTTTGTGACCATAAGCCTGATGCCCTACATCCCACACCAACTGGTCGTCTGGCGTGTTAAATACATAATGTAGTGCCACTGTAAGCTCTACTACACCCAAACTTGCTCCAAAATGTCCTCCGTGAATCGAAACAGTATCGATAATAAATTGTCTCAACTCAGTGCATACATCAAATAACTGCTCTGGCGAAAGCTGACGTAAGTCTTCTGGGTTGTTGATCTGCTTTAGTAACTTACCCGGCTCTATTAACATAATAAAATTTTGATTTATGTCGGTTAAACAAAATATGATTAATAACAATCCATGACTATGCAATGTTTTGACACCGATTGTTTTTATTTTTTAGTCCACCATTTTCACCCAAGATCATAGTCTTGCTACAGGTACACAATCTTGGTTTAACTTACCTGTAGTTAATTTAGTTTTTGCAAAAATTATGAGTGAGTAAACAAATGATATTGTATATGGTGTTAATAATATCAAATATGGTTTTGCTACCATACTTACGTTTGAGTGTCAAACTTTGGATTTGCAATATATTTAAAATAAGCTATATTGATGCACAAATGTTTGTTTTATGGTTAATTTTAACCGTTTTTAACCAATATTAACTTTCTTTAAAGTGGGTTTTGAGATCAAGTTACCATTATTTGAAGGGCCGTTCGATTTGCTGCTTTTTTTTATAGAGCGACAGGAAATTGATATCTATGATATTCCTATTTCTACCATTACGAAGGATTTTCTGGACTATATGCACCAGATGGAGCAGATGAATATAGAACTTGCCAGTGAGTTTATAGTAGTAGCAGCCACGCTGATGCGCATCAAAGCCAAAATGCTGTTGCCACGCGACGAAGAAAATGGTGAGGATGACGACCCACGCCAAGAGCTGGTGGATTTTCTGCTAGAGTATAAAAAGTATAAGTCGGTGCTCAAAGAGTTTGAAGCCTTAGAAGACCGACAACTCATGCGCGAAAAACGGGGCAATGTGATAGTAGAGATAGAGAAAGTGGCGGGAACGTATGAGGTAGATATAGAAATGCATCGGCTCGACCTGTATAAATTACTACAGGTATACGAAAAAGCGATGGCACGCTATGAGAGCCGCATAGAGCACGTAGTACACAAGGTCGTGCCTTATCCTTATACTGTGGCACAGCAAAAAACGATGCTGATGAGTTTGCTTGAGCAAAAACCTAAACTGGAGTTTAACGAAATTGTACTTTCTTATAAAACCAAGATTGCAGTAATATTCAATTTTTTGGCTATACTCGAATTATTACAAAATGGTTTGGTATCTTTACACATCGAACCAGGTTACAATAATTTCTGGATTGAGAAAAAAGCCAGTGAACAACAAGTAACAGAGACGATTAGCTCATGAGTGAAATTAGCACAAAAGATAAAAGTAAGGTTCTGAAGAGTCTGAACCCATCTAAAATATTTATACCTATAGCCATTAGTCTTGTCATTACCGGATACCTTTTTTACAAAGATGCAGGGCAAATTCCTTGGGGTAAATTACAAGAAGCCAGTATCTTATGGATTATACTTGCTGTACTTACCCTTGTAGTACGCGATGCCTTGTATATTTATCGTATTCGTTATATTACCCACAAGAACCTCTCTTGGACAAGCAGCTTTTATTCTATCATGTTATGGGAGTTTTCGTCGGCAGTGAGCCCTTCGGCAGTAGGAGGCACCGCCCTGGCAACCATTGTGCTGATGAAAGAAGGCTTAAGCTTTGGTAAGTCTATGGCGTATGTAATGACTACAGCAATACTCGATAACATGTTTTTTTTGGTGGCAGGTGCCATAGTAATGCTTTTGTACTATTCGGGGATGTATGACCCAGCCAATTTGTTTGTAGCCATTAGTGGGGCTGGCATGACCATGGACTGGGAGTATGTACGCTATATGTTTTTTATCAGTTACGCGCTCATTGGTGGCTATACCCTGTTTATGACCTATGGTTTGTTTATCAACCCGCACATTGTCAAATGGGTATTTGTAAAAATAACAAGCATCAAGTGGTTGCGTCGTTTTCAGCCAATGGCCGAAAAGCAAGGCAACGAAATGGTAGTAGCCTCTAAAGCCATTCGAGGCACTAACTTTACCTACTGGGCAAGAGCTATAGGTACTACCTGCCTGATCTGGTCGGCACGCTACCTCATCGTTAACTGCCTCATTGCAGCATTTGTAGTACTTACTCCATCAATGCATGGCTTTATATTTTCACGACATGTAGTCTTGTGGGTAGTATTGCTGGTAGGCATCACCCCGGGAGCCGCTGGGTTTGCCGAGCTTGCCTTCAAGGCCTTTTTCCAGCAATTTGCAGGTGCTTTTGTGCTCATTGCGGCACTTATTTGGCGTATTGCTACTTTTTATCCTTATTTATTATTCGGAGCTATTTTCTTGCCTCGCTGGGTCAAAAGGGTGTTTTTTAAAGACAAAGAGCCAGAAAGCGACAAGACTACTGAGAAACCAATCAACAAGACTTCTTAGATCGCCATCAGATCGTTATAATTATGGCAAAAAACAAGAAAAAATTTTATGTTGTGTGGCAGGGGCGCACAGCTGGGGTATTTGACAACTGGAAAGATTGCGAAGCACAAGTCAAAGGTTTTGACGGCGCACGTTATAAATCCTTTTTGAGTAAAACCGAAGCCGAGACCGCCTTTAAGCAAAGCAGTGGGGCATTTGTAGGTAAAAAAAGTGCCGCTACCAAAACCTCCAAATCAGTCGTAGGCAAGCCCTTGCTTGAGAGTCTTTCGGTAGATGCTGCCTGCAGTGGCAATCCTGGCGAACTCGAATACCAAGGGGTACACACCCGCACTAAAGAGTTACTTTTTCACATGGGCCCCTTCCCGTTGGGTACGGTAAATATAGGCGAGTTTTTGGCCATTGTGCACGGCTTGGCTTTGCTCAAAAAACACAACAGTCCGGTGCCTATGTATACCGACTCGAAAACGGCCATGGCGTGGGTGCGCAATAAAAAAATAAAAACAACCCTTGAGCGTACCACCAAAACCGAAGAACTGTTTAAGTTGGTAGACCGTGCCCTGGTATGGTTAGAGAACAACACCTATACTACCAAAATTATTAAATGGGAAACCAAGGTTTGGGGCGAAATACCCGCCGATTTTGGGAGGAAGTAGTAGCTAAAGCTTCAGGGTGCAAGCAGCAAGCGATTAGTCTGGAGTTGGTAGCTCGCAGCATTAATCAGGATTTTAGGAACTAAATTCCAGGTGTTAGGTACACCACTTGCTGTGTCAAGTTTTCCCGCAGCAGGGTAACACTATTGATGAATAGAAGACTTCCAAGTCTCCTTCAGAAGGGTTTTAACTACGCTTTTTGTAAACAACTGAAAATCAACGTGATACAAAAGTGTAGATACCTGTGGAACAGGGGGTAGCACTGATATGCATCGGCATCTAAGGACTTGCCCCCTGTCGGAGCTTTTAACAACCGACCCCGATTCCAGCACCTCAGGGTACTTTTCAGTATTCCGAAAAAACGAGCGTAGAAGGTTGTTCTGCGATTATTAATGGCTCTTTTGGTTGCTTGTGAAGACACAAGCAACGGCGTAAGAGCAGCGTCAAAACCCATTCAAATGCCTTTTATAGGGGCAATCCTTTATGGTTGCCCTGGCGTAGTAAATTTCATTGCTTGGTGCCCCTTAGTATTTTGAGAGGTTTTGCTACTTAAGTAGATTTGGAGACTTCCTTGTATTCAGGCTTTCAAGTCTCCTTCGGAAGACTTAAAAGAGCGGGTTTTTGGGTTACTTCTTCTTCTCTAATTTCGCTACCTTCTCCAATAACACCCTGTTTTGTGCTTCACATTGTTTTTGCAGCATTTCAGCCGTTTTAGCAGCTAGTATTGCCTCCTGTCTTGCTCTTTCTGCTATTTGTAGTTGTTTCTGGGCCTTTTGCTCGGCAAGTTTAGCAAGCAGAGCCGACCTTTCTGCCTTCAGCGCTTGTTTCTCCGCCATTTCGCGGGCTTTGTTTGCTTCGGCTTTTTGTTGAGCCAATTGTTTTTGGTGGCAGCCGCCTAGCATTGCCAGCGCAAACATGCTCGATAAGATTAGTTTTTTCATTGGTAATAAATTAAGCCACTACCCTACAGTGTGGGTGTTTATCTTTGAATTTTTCTACTGCCTTGAATGGTATATTTTTGCAATAAGGCATGTTAATCATTTTGAGTTGTTGCAAGTTTGCCAGTGCCTCTAAGCTTGTAACAGGAGTACCCCAAAAAAATATTTTTTGCAAACCCTTCAGTTCCTGTAAAGGGCTCAAGTCAGAAGTAGGAGTTACCCCGCACTTAAGCACCTCTAGTTTTTGCAATTTTTTAAGTGGGGCCAACGAGTCTACATCGGTAAACGAAAAATTGATTTGCTTGAGCCTGGTCAGGTTTTTTATGGGTGACAAACTCTTAACCCGGGTATTTACCATCCACAAAAACTGAAGTTGGGTCAGGAACTGTAAAGGTTGCAAGTCTTTTATAAGGGTATCAGAGCAAAGCAACATTTGTAGTTCATGCAGGGTGCTTACTGGTGCCAGGTCTGACACAAGGGTACGCGAACAGTCGAGGCTACGTAGTTTGGGCAGGGTCATTAATGGCGATAGCGAGGTAATTTTGGTATTATGGCAAAGCAGCGTTTTGAGGTGAGGCAATGCCGTAAGCGGTGCCAATGAGGTAATCTTGCTGTTGTGGCAGATAATCTCTTCGAGCGATACTAATATACGGAAAAATTTACCGTTGATACGGACTTTGGCAGGGTCAAACTCTTCTTTGAAAAACACACGATAGATTTTTTCAGGAGCGTAATAATAGTTTTCACGCGAGGCGGCCAAACCTATAATTTTGCTCTCTGATAACCTTGTTTTAAATATGTAATTAATCAAAAAAACCTTTTGCCACTCCTGATCCAAATCATCCCACCATTGTTGTATTTTTTCAAAATCTAGTTCTTGGGTCGTCATTTTTGTTACTATACGGGGTGATTGCTTACTGCATAATGCCTGGAATGTATTGTTGAATATGTTTTGTGTAAATTACAAATGTAATAAAAATCCTTTGATACGATCTTTTTAAGTCTAACTATTATCTTTTAAAGAAGCAAGCAATGTTTGCCAGTTGCCTTGGTGGGTAGGGTTTTGCAAGTGCTGCTTAAGTTGCCCCATGTACTCATCGCGGGGTATTTCTTCGGCACCAAGACTCTCTAAATGCTGGGTATATACCTGGCAATCAATAAGTTTTATCCCTAATAGCTGAAGCTTTTGCACCATTGTAATAAAACCAGCTTTGGAGGCATTACTTACTGTACTAAACATAGATTCGCCAAAAAAACAATGCCCCAACGATACCCCATACAGTCCACCTACCAGTTGCCCTTGTTGCCATACCTCTACCGAGTGGGCAAACCCCTGGGCGTGCAATTGGCAATACCCCTCCAGCATATCTTCGGTGATCCAGGTGCCTTGTTGTCCTGTGCGTTTTATTTGTTGGCAGGCAATCATTACTTCTTTAAACCTTTGGTCATAAGTTACCTCAAATAACCCTTTTCTCAGTACTTGTCTCATACTTTTAGACACCCTGAGTTGGGTAGGGTATAACACAAAGCGGGGGTCAGGTGCCCACCACATAATAGTGGGGTCTTCTTCACTATACCAGGGAAAAATTCCTGACTGATAAGCCAGCAACAGCCTTTCTACCGACAAGTCTCCTCCAAACGCCAGTATGCCGTGTTCGTCGGCGTAGTGTACCGGAGGGAAATACAAAGACTCGTCTAACAAAGTGTAGCGCATAGGTTTGATATAAAAAAAATGAAAAATAGAGTTTTACAACCTTCAAAACAACAACTTCTAAAGTTAAAAAAGCTTTAGTTGGGATAAAAATTTTGCTAAAGCTAAAGCCAGTAATAGGGTAATTTTGTTACCCGAAGTTGGTAGACTCTAATTGACAGATGTGTATAAAAATGTGTAAATCGGACAGACCTCTCCACAATATTTTTTATACTTGCACTTCGTTACGGGACAATAGCTTAAAATATTGTTGTCTTACATCTGAATACTACTTCAACATTACTTTTAATGAAGAGCAATTAGTGTCCATGAAAAAGTTTGAAATTCTAAAGACTGCCGATACCCGTTCTGGTTTCGGAGATGGTTTGAGCGAGTTGGGTAAGAAAAACCCCAAGGTAGTGGCGTTGTGTGCCGACCTTACCGGATCGCTAAAAATGGGGCAATTTAAAAAAGATTTTCCTGAACGTTTCTTTCAGGTAGGCATCGCAGAAGCCAACATGATGGGGGTAGCTGCTGGATTGACCATTGGAGGGCAAATTCCTTATACGGGTACATTTGCTAATTTTTCTACCGGAAGAGTTTACGACCAAATACGCCAGTCGATTGCTTATTCGGAAAAGAATGTGAAAATATGTGCGTCACATGCGGGCATTACATTGGGCGAAGATGGAGCAACCCACCAAATATTAGAAGATATTGGGATGATGAAAATGTTGCCTCACATGACCGTGATCAACCCTTGTGACTATAACCAAACCAAGGCGGCTACTATTGCCATTGCCGATCATGAAGGCCCCGTATACCTGAGGTTTGGACGCCCCAAAGTACCTGCATTTATAGCTCCTGATGCTCCATTTGAGATAGGCAAAGCCTTGATGCTCAACGAAGGCAACGATGTATCTATTTTTGCCACTGGTCACTTGGTATGGAAGGCAATCCAGGCGGGCGAAATACTCGCCGAAAAAGGCATCAATGCTGAGATTATCAATATTCATACAATCAAGCCATTAGACATAGAAGCCATCATTGCTTCGGTAAAGAAAACCGGGGCAGCGGTAAGTGCTGAAGAGCACCAACTCAATGGAGGCTTGGGTGATAGCATTGCTCAAACATTGGCACGAAATTAT
Organism: uncultured Microscilla sp.; assembly: GCF_947493425.1. Lineage (GTDB taxonomy): Bacteria > Bacteroidota > Bacteroidia > Cytophagales > Microscillaceae > Microscilla. The sequence continues at coordinate 135,934 of NZ_CANLRP010000003.1, forward strand.
CCTGCACCACTCGAAATGGTAGGGGTAAACGATCAGTTTGGCGAAAGCGGTAAACCTGAGGACTTAATGGAAAAGTATGGTTTGTCGGCGCAGCATATTGTAGATGCAGCCCTTAAGTCTATAGAGCGTAAGCAATAAAGAACAAATACCTCTCTATATTTAGCCTAAGATTGTGAGCGGGTATTTATGTTTTACACCTGCCAGGTGACAAAAACCTGGCAGGTGTAAATAAAAGTTATAGGATATTGAGGTTTTTGATAAAGTTGTTTTTGTAAGACCTGCCTATAGGGATAGATTTGCCCCCAATCTCTACATATAAATCTTGTATAGAGGCTATTTGTTGTTTGTTTACTATATATGAACGGTGCACCCTCAAAAAGTTTTTTGCCGGAGCCAGTTTCTTTTCAATACCTTTCATGGTAGAGTGTACCACGTATTTCTTGTCGCCACAGTAAATAATCACATAATCAGACAACGCCTCAATATAACTTACCTCTTCAAGTTCTATCTTCACTATTTTATAATCAGTTTTTACAAACAACGCTGATAGCTCTGTATCACTAACGTCTTGTGATTGACCCTGGAGCTGTTCTTCCACCCTCGCTACTGCTTTAAGAAAACGAGGGTAGTTGATTGGTTTGATGATATAGTCAGTCACATTGTATTCAAATGCTTCTACCGCATACTCCATCTTAGAGGTAATGAGTACAATGCATATAGAGGTAGACTTAAGGGCTGCCACTAGTTCAAGACCAGTCATTTCGGGCATTTCTACGTCCAAAAAGAGAACATCAACCGACTTGTCTTTCTTTAATATATTGATAGCATCAATCGCATTATCGCACAAATGTTTTAGGGTAAGCGAGTCTGTTTTTTCGACAAAATGCTCTACTACTTTACGCGAAATGTCTTCATCATCTACAATCATGCAATTCATAAGCAAGTAGGGGTTTTAATTAGGTAAATAGTAAATAAGGAGATTGATTAGTTGTCTAAACATACAAAAAAACCAGCAATTTATAACAGTGTTACTGGCTATATTGCGACACCAGTCGTTGTACATACTTTCCTATAATATCAAACTCAAGGTTTACCTGATGGTTTGGTTCCAGGGTTTTAAAGTTGGTATGTTCGTAGGTATAAGGAATAATAGCTACCGAAAACCCCGTATCTTTTGAATTAAATACGGTTAGGCTTACTCCATTGATACAAATAGAACCTTTCTCCACAGTTACCTGATAAGAAGCATCTGCGCTTTTGGGGTATTCAAAGGTAAACACCCAGCTGCCATCTTTCTCTTCTTTTTGCACGCAAGTACCCACTTTGTCTACGTGCCCTTGTACAATGTGCCCATCCAGGCGGGCGTTCATTAGCATACTGCGTTCCAGGTTTACCAAAGTGCCTACTTTCCATTGTCCCAGGTTGGTTTTTTGCAAAGTTTCGTCAATTGCCGTTACCTTATACAGGTCGCCATCTATGTCAGTTACCGTAAGGCAAACCCCGTTGTGGGCTACACTTTGATCTATTTTTAGCTCAGATGTAAAAGTACTGTGCAGGGTGAAAATGTAGTTAGAGCCTTCGTTTTCGATGGCTTTTACTTCCCCCAGTGTTTCTATGATTCCTGTAAACATAAAATTACATGTGGTTTAAATATAAAGTAGGAATGAATGCCGCAGGTACATTCATTCCTGACATTTGTTTCCAATGTGTCTTAAGAGTTAAAAATTACTATTGTTTATCTACCCATTTTTTGCCCCACTCGTTTATTTCGTCCTCTGCCCACAGTTCAGGGTAGAATATCACCTTTTGAAAACGGGGAGGCAGGTATTTTTGCCAATTGGTACCCCCGGTAGCATCTATGGTACCATCACCGTTTTTGAGGTAACGCACTGCCGACTTAAAGTGCGCCAGGCGCCAATCTACATTCATGAGGGTGTCAAACTTGCGCAATGCTTCTTTCATTTGCTCTTTTTGCGTGTCGGTAGTTGCTGGCTGTGGTACAAGCTTGAGGTAGATTTGCCATAAATTATTGGTGCGGGTAGCTTCACCTAGTAAAATAAAGTCGGTTTTGTATTTTTCCTGAAAGTGCTTAGAGGTAATCGTTTCTTCGCCAGTGGTGTCGTCAGTAGCGCCGGCTTTCCAATAAATGTACTGAAACATATCACTAATTTCATCATTAGGCGCAAAACTACTTTTGTGTTTTTTATTGACAAGATTGATAAAATCAGTTGCCCAGATTTCTATTTTGCGTATTTGCGCCGACTGGAAACCACTGGCAGGCAATAGTGCCATTCTAAACTGACGAAACTGTTTTACGTCCATTCCCTCAATCATTGTGTCATAACTAAATGTGAGAATTTGGAAGAATAAATTGATACGCTTGAGTTTGGTGATAAAAAAATCGGCAGTAATATTTTCTTCAGTGGCAATTTGCTCTATTTCGCTCAGTATCAGTTTAAAATAAAGTTCAGTGACCTGATGATACACAATAAAAATCATTTCATCAGGAAAGTCAGTGCGAGGGTTTTGCAGACTCAATAGGGTGTCTAGGTGGACATAGTTCCAGTATTTTAGATAATTAGCGTGAAGCAAACCTTCGAGATTGTCGGTCAGACTTTGTCCGGTGAGGCTATATTTTTTTTTTAGTTCGCTTAGAAGATTGTCTACCAACTCAGGGTCAGTTTCTTGTTTATCAGAGTAATTCATCGTGTGTTGCGTTATTTCTTAGGGTGTTGCCCGCAAAACAGGCATTACAAGGTTTTTTGTCAAAATTAGATTTTTTGGATCAAATCCTAAACTTTTTGACAGAAACGTCAGACTATTTTTTAACTGGAACTAGTAACAGTTGCCAGAAAAACAGAGAAAAATGGAGCCTCCACCAAAAATATTGGTAATTTGGGGTAACCTTATCCTTTGATTACCAATAAATACTAAATTACAATGTATGCCCCATGAGTGAGTTGAAAACAGTGAGTCGTGCAGAGCGCTTGATCTACCTCGTAACCATTGTTGTGTTGTTGGGCATTATAGCATATATGTATTATTCCAGCAAGAGCGCCCATATAAAAACCGAAGTGCTCAACCAAAGGTCAGAACAATTGCAACAAGAACTCAAACAATTAAATCATCAGATTAAGCGCAAAGAAATAGAAATAGACCAGGTAGCCCATAGCAAAGACATAGTATTGAAAAATACCCAGCTTCAACTGGAACGGGAACTTAAAAAACTGAAAATACAACGAAAAATCATTCAACAACACTTGAAAGATATAGGAGTGTTCAAAGAAGAAAAAGTAGTCAATACCGAAAAAATACTTCGTTTAAATAAAGAGTTGCTCACGGCGAAAAACAATTTACAAGCAACAAAAAAAAGCATTCCCCGCTTGATTAGAGGTAAGATAGACTCAGTAAAAAAACAAGATAGTTTGCAAATAAACCGTATAAGGCAGCAAAACACCCAGTTAAAACAACAGGTACGTCAAAGCCAACAAAAACAGCAAAACCTAAGCAGCCAACTCAAAGCACTGGAAAAACGCAGGCGTTTGTTGTCATCCCCCCTTTTAAGGATAGAGGTATTTAGCGATGCCTCCAAGTTGCGTTACAGTAAGTTGAGTCGTTATATACAGCTCTATTTTACCATCTTACCCAACCCTATCAGAAAGCCTGAGAACAAGTTGATTAAAGTATACCATCTGTTGTATAAATACGAGCACAACAAAACCCAGATGAAGCGTCGCCTGATTACTACAATTCCTTACCGTAAGCAAAAGCGATTGAATAAATCGATCAAATACAATAACCGCAAGCCCTTTGCAAAGGGAACCCACGTGTTTGAAGCAGAGGTTGATGGAATGGTACTGGCGAGTAAAACTGTAAATGTAGAGTAGACGTGCTTTTTTGAGTGATTTTACACTTCATAACCCGGTTATTATTTAAAATCATTAGTAAATTTGCCAGTGGTTAATTGAACTGTTTTATAAAATGAGCTTAAGGGGAGTACTTTATATAAAAGTACAAAACTCATCTAACCGCAGACCTTCAGGTCAAGCTCTGTGTAGCTAATCCATTGAACTTCGTCTTTGATCGTTGCACTTCTTTGGGATTACTTTATTTTTTCTGTTTTACTTAAGCAAAGAGATGCTTGAAAAGTACTTTAAAAAATATTATTTTTATAAAACAAGTGACAACAAAAATAAAATAGCTTTTTCGTGGAAAAAAAATTAAAACTATATGTGTTTGCAGCAAGCTTTGTTTTAATGCTAATGTTGATTTTCTTTACCCTGAAGCCTGTCTACTTACGGGCGTCACAGCCAACCAAGAAAGTGTTTAAAACGGAAAACCTTAAGTTGGTATTGCAAAATTACTTCAACAAGGTAGCCACTGCTAATTTGTCTGCACAAGAAAAAGATCGTTTTGCAAATAAGATTATTTCGCGTTGTGAAAGTGATGGCATTCTGGTTTTTTACCGCTATAAAGACACCAAAGTGCAAGACACCCTGTCATTGGCAAGTTACCTTACACGTCTTAAAGTATTGGGTTATAGGCAACCCCGTGTAATGGCAATACAACGCAATGCCCAACAAAAAGCGGTAACTGAGTTGAGGATTGTTGAAGATAGAAAGAAAACAAAATCAGACATTTAGCATGAGCAAAGAACTACACACGGTAAAAAATGAGCGCATTGTCTACCTAATGATTATTACATTATTGGTGTTGATTTTGGCTTATGTTGTGTTGATGAACGGCAACGACCGTGAAAAAAAGAGTTTACTCACTGAGAGTGAAGCTACCCTACGAAAAGAAATAGGGCAACTTGATAGGGTGATTCAGGAGCGCGAAACCCAGGTAAAAGGGCTGACTACCAAAAATAGCAAACGTAAGCAAGAATTGGTAGAGGCGATCAATGCTTTGAAAAAACTCAAGGTTGAAAAACAAAAACTGCTCAAAAATGTACAAAATCTCAAGCGGGAGCACAACATTAACCTAAGACGCATTACCGACCTTAACGCCAAGATTGTAAAGCTGCGAAAAAATGTAGCAGAGGTAAAAGAACGGTATGCCAATGCGCCCCGCAATGTAGTTGACAGCAGTATACTGTTGGTGTTGAATCAGTTAAAAAACGAAAACTCCTTGCTATTGGCCGACAAAACCTACCTGAGTGAAAGAGTAAGCAACCTCGAAAACAAAGTAAGTAGTTCGCTTCCGGTGCATGTGCAAATGGCTGCCGAAAAAAAAGGAAACCAACAGGTGAACCTTACTTTTTTTGTGTTTCCTAACAAGGCACACCAACAAATAGATCGCTTGATTAAGATTTTTCATTTGCGTTACAAGTACAACAAGGTCAAAAAAGATACAGAGATAGAGCGTGTACTTATTACTACCCTCGACTATAAGAAAAAGCGCATGACCAAACGATTTGTTTACACCCCAAAAAAAGAGTTTGAAGCAGGTACGCATATCTTTGAGGCAATGACTGGAGGCGAAACTTTGGGAAGCAGTAAGCTAAACATTAGCGAAAAGTAAATGCAATGGTTATGAAAAAACAATGGATTGTGTTAGTGTGCCTGTTGGCAATAGTAGGTGTTGGGTGTATACCTGCGACTAGCTTATGGAAGATACTGATGAAGGTAACGTGGGTGAAAAAGTATGACCATAAAACAAAGGCAAACACCTATGTGCCCAAGTTTACGAAAGAAATACAAGCCCTCAACGGCAAGCAAATTACCATCAAAGGTTACCTTATACCAGTAGATTTATACGGCGATGGCGACTTTGCCATTATATCGGCTTTGCCAGTAGCGAGTTGTTTTTTTTGTGGAGGAGCTGGTCCCGAAACTGTGATGGAGGTGTATACCAAGCAAAAAATTAAAGCCGATAAATCAGGTAAAGTTACCTTTAGAGGTAGGTTGGAGCTCAACCCTGACAATGCCGACCACTTGATTTATATTTTACGCGATGCTAAAGTGATGTAAAACCCCTTACCAAATTTATGAAAGCAATTACAAGCATTTGTATCTTGTGTGTATGTATGGTGGCTTGCACCAGTGCTAAAAAAGACAATATGCATAGCCAGGATAGCGCTCCTGTTTTGACAAATATAGATAGCCAAAAAGCGGTAGACTCTACTGATAAAGCTACCATGGGCGATACTACTAAAACTGATGAAATTATCCCTCCAAGTATTCAAACCTTGGATACTACCTTAAAATGGGTAAATTATGAGTTTGTATTTAGTGAAATTACCAAGCAAACCTTTGAGCAAAATTTAAGGTATAGCAACCCAACCCACAAGAAGTATCATCAGTTATGCAATAATGTGCCTAAGAAAAATTACCCTACTATAGACTGTGCCGACACAGTAGAAGCACTTCAGCTGAAAAAGCATGGGGAGCTTGTGCAGGTGTTCCCAATAGAGGGCAAGGCCATTGAAGGCAAAAAAAACAAAGGAAAGCGTTTTGCCTTCGGTAACCGCAAACAGTTTCGCCTGACTGATAATCTGACTTATGGAGGTGCAGGCAATGCTCATTACTTTAGAGAAATGATTGAACTCAAAGATCAACCATATTTTGTGTTTTTTCGGCAAAACTGGGAAGGGGCAAATTACTTAATGGTTTCGGGCAACACAGGCAAAAACTCTACCCTCAATGGTATGCCCCAAATATCTCCCAATCAGGAGTATGTTTTTACCACGCCTTATGATGCCGGAACTTATCATAATTTTTTGGGCGTAGAACTATGGCAGGCAACACTTACACAGTTGACCAAGGTTTTCAGTTTAAATATTGATGTAGGTACACCTTGGCGGAGCTATTGGCTAAACGATCAAACCATTATGGTTGAAATAAGAGAAGGAGCTGTAGACAACTATACCTATCGTTATGGCAAAATAAATTTGCGTAAGCTACCCAATAGTAAATAATAAAATGCCAGGCTTATATTGGTAAGCCTGGCATTGAAATTCTTTTGAGCCAATGCTATTAAATCTCCAGATTGATTTTATAAGTGTACTCCTCTACAATCATATTGGCGAGTAATTTTTTGCAAGCTGTTTCGGTCTTTTGTTTAGCCTCTTCCAGGTTTTCTGCCTCAAGGTTCATTACAATGTGCTTGCCCACTCTAATATCATTTACATTGTTGATCCCCAAATTACCCAAACCCAATTTTACGGCTTTTCCCTGAGGGTCTAATATCTCGGCGCGAGGCATAATATCTATTTCAGCTTGAAATTTCATTGTCTGTCAAGTTAGAAGTTAAAACTACGGGTTCAATTGAGTTGCAATTAACGAAGGTTCACGCATAATTAAAAAAGCCGATTATAGATTTTTTGTTTTTAAATAGTTGCAAGCCGTTAGTTTCAAACCATAAGTGCCAGCAAATTACTCAAAAAAAGGGTAGTTAGCACCGTATCATGGGTAAGATAACCCTGCTTATAGCGCTTACTTATCTAAAAATTGACTCCTTGATGATTGACTAATTTCTTGCCTTGGTTGGCAATTACAAAAGGGACTTGGTTGATGTCCCACTTGAGTACCAACCCTTTGGCAACCCCATCAGCAGCTTTTTTTCCGTAAAGCAATTGTACCAAATACAACGCTGCCTCAAAAGAACGGGCTCCTCCGGCAGAAGTAATATATTTGCCGTCGTGTACAAACCACACCTTGTCCAATATGTTGAGCTTTGGAAAGCGTTGGCGGTATTTTTCCACGTCCCCCGGAAACGTAGTAGATGCCACGTTGTCGAGCAAACCGGCTTGTGCCAGAACAAAAGCTCCGTCGCAATGCGATGTGACATAACGCGCTTCTTTGTCTACTTTTTTTACAAAGTTGATCATAGTAGTATCTTTCAGGTCAGTGTCCAGGTGATGCTCAGCACTAGGCACTACCAACACATCTATCTTAGGCAGTTTGTCTTCAGTATAACTATAGTCTGGCAATATTTTTACTCCCTCAAAAGTAGTAATGGCTGCTTTGCTTTTGGCTACAGTAAACACCCTCATTCCAGGCTTGGCGTGAAAAATAGTATGTTGAAACATATCTATAGGCGCAGTCAGCTCGGTGTTAAAAGTACCATCCATAATCAAAAAAGCCACATTGAGTGTGTCGGTAGGCTTGTCTACCTTGGGTAAGGCAATTTGGGTGGTTTTTTTAGCTACAGTTGTATCTGCGTGAGAGGTTTCATTTTGCTGGCTTTGAGGTTGGCAAGCAACCATCAAAGCTACGATTGCCAATATAGGCAGGCAAAGGTGTATGTTCTTCATTATGTTTGTGTATGAGATTATTGGTAAACAAATTCAAAATAAGGGCTCTAATTGCGTAAAACACCTGTCAGGTTTGTTCTGTATTGTTTCAGCAACCTGACAGGTGTAAATAACCGATTCATGAACCACGCCACATAAAATCACTTAGAACCAAAAAAAGTATTACCAAAAGCTAACGCTCCTTTGGGTAACTGGAGTTCAGTTTCTTTGCTAAAGAAATAAGCAGACCAAGGAAGTCTGGAGTTCGTGGGTCTGCTTAGTAAACTGGAGTTTTCGTTTTTGAAAAGAGTTTTGTGATGAATTTTTGGCAAGTACTAACTAATCACCCTTTTTAAAGTCCAGTATAGCCAATTGCTATTAGCCACGCAAGAAGCTACATCCCATCCTTCACTTCCCAATTCGGTAAGCATTGTGACTACCTCGCCATAAGTACCCGTGCGGGTAAATTCTTCACCGTTAGGCAAATTACAACGAAGGTTGCTAGAGTCCCAAAGCCATTCTACGCTGGCGTATTCAAACCGTTGATTGTTCATAATTGATTTTTTTTATTCATAAGATTTTGATGATGCTCAAGCTACAAGATTTGCCAAATAAATTCTATAATCAGGAAGTGTTTTTTATGACAAGGCAGGATTATTTGCTTGCTTGTTGCCAAGCCGATAAGTTGACAAATGAGCTTGAAGACAACTCAAAAAATGATGAATGACCAGCAGTCAAAAACTTAGCAGGGTTGACATTGAGCATAACCGAAGCTATGCACCGTTTTTTTTGAGAAGAATGAGGGCAATAGATACACTTTAATGGCTCAAATTATTTAGGAAAGATCACTTAAAGCCTATTTCTTGGATAAATGCCGTAATTTTGATAGCTTGCCAAAGCTTTAGGGGTGTGCTGTGAAGTAATTATTTTATTTTGCAGGACTGAGATAATACCCTTTGAACCTGATGTAGTTTATACTACCGGAGGGAAAAGTGACCAAAATACTGCTATTCTTTAGGGAGGCTGCATTACATACCTGAATGCCTTCCCTGGTATTTCCTCATTTTTTTTCCCCAAGTACCGTTCAAAAGTGATCGTATTCTCCTAAGTTCATCATAAGATATAAATTTGTGGCAGCAATACGCCTTGGCGTTTAGGGCTGGTTACTTATAGCTTAAACAAAAATGGAAATACACATCAATCAAAATACCTATAGTTTCGATGCATCAAAAACCATTGATGAAGTGCTCGAAGCGCTGGATTTGCCCCGACACAAAGGCGTGGCTATAGCCGTGAACAATGCTGTAGTGCCTCAACATCAATGGGCAAGTTATGACCTCAAAAATGCCGACAAAGTATTGTTAATCAAAGCATCGGCAGGAGGGTGATTTTTAAAATGATTGCATTGTTAGCAAAGCGAATAGAAAGCACCTCACCAATCATTAAAAAAAGAGTTATTATAAAATACTAGATATATGAAAAAGCAAGATCGTGTTCCAAATCAAAATGTGATAAGCAGAGACCCTTTTCCTGCTTCTAAAAAAATATATGTAAAAGGTAAAATTCACGACATAGAAGTGGCGATGCGTGAGATTGAACTGGAGGATACCATACACCAGATGACAGGCGAAAAAGAGCCTAACGCTCCCGTAACTGTGTATGATACAAGTGGTCCTTATACTGATCCCAATGTTGAAATTGATGTAAAAAAAGGCTTGAAGCGCTTGCGCGAAAAATGGATTGTAGATAGGGGTGATGTAGAACAATTGGAAAACATCACGTCGAGCTATGGACAGGAACGCCTCAACGATTCCTCTTTAGATTCGCTTCGTTTTGAGCACCTTGCCAAGCCTTACCGTGCCAAAAAAGGTAAGAATGTCACCCAAATGCATTATGCCCGCAAAGGCATTATTACCCCCGAAATGGAGTACATCGCCATTCGCGAAAACCGACGAATAGACGAGCTCAACGATAAGGGACACCAACACGCGGGCAATAGCTTTGGTGCATTTACTCCAAAAAATCACATCACCCCTGAGTTTGTTCGTCAGGAAGTAGCCGCTGGGCGTGCCATTATTCCTGCCAATATCAACCACCCCGAAAGTGAGCCAATGATTATTGGGCGAAACTTTTTGGTAAAAATCAACGCCAACATCGGAAACTCAGCTGTAACTTCAAGCATAGAAGAAGAAGTAGAAAAAGCGGTATGGGCGTGCCGTTGGGGTGCCGATAATGTAATGGACTTGTCAACGGGTAAAAATATTCACGAAACCCGCGAGTGGATCATTAGAAACTCACCAGTGCCTATTGGAACAGTACCTATTTATCAGGCATTAGAAAAAGTAAACGGCAAAGCTGAAGACCTTACCTGGGAGATTTTCCGTGATACCTTGATCGAACAAGCCGAGCAAGGAGTCGATTACTTTACTATTCACGCCGGGGTATTGTTGCGTTATATACCAATGACTGCCAACCGGGTAACAGGCATTGTATCGCGTGGCGGGTCTATTATGGCTAAATGGTGCCTGGCACACCACAAAGAGAGCTTTTTGTATACACACTTCGAAGAAATCTGTGAGATCATGAAAGCTTATGACGTGTCATTTTCTTTGGGAGACGGTTTGCGTCCGGGGAGCATTGCCGATGCTAACGATGAAGCACAATTTGCTGAGCTGCAAACTTTGGGTGAACTTACCAAAATTGCCTGGGAGCACGATGTGCAGGTAATGATTGAAGGACCTGGACATGTACCATTGCACCTGATCAAAGAGAATATGGACAAGCAGCTGAAAGATTGTTTTGAGGCACCTTTCTACACTTTAGGACCTTTGACTACTGATATTGCTCCTGGCTATGACCACATCACGTCAGCCATTGGTGCGGCAAATATTGGCTGGTATGGTACGGCTATGTTGTGTTATGTAACTCCTAAAGAGCATTTGGGCTTGCCTAACAAACAAGATGTAAAAACTGGAGTGATTACGTATAAACTGGCTGCCCACGCTGCCGATTTGGGTAAAGGACACCCAGGGGCACAAATTCGCGACAATGCCTTGAGCAAAGCCCGTTTTGAGTTCCGTTGGAACGACCAGTTTAACCTATCGCTTGACCCTGACACCGCGCGTGAGTTTCACGACGAAACCCTGCCCGCAGAAGGAGCCAAAGTAGCCCATTTCTGTTCTATGTGTGGTCCCCACTTCTGTTCAATGAAAATTACTCAAGAGGTACGCGAATTTGCCAAGAAAAACAACCTCGAAACCGAAGAAGCTTTAAATAAAGGGATGGCTGAAAAGTCGAACGAGTTTAAAGAAAAAGGAAGCGAGATTTATAGCTAGTTTTAGTCAGGAGTTGGGAGACAGGAGTCAATAGCCTCAAGTCCTTAGAAAGTGTTTTAAAAGGTGTTTAGGAGAGAAAATGTACTCAAACTATTTACTTTAGGGTTGCAAAACTTTCAAGAT
>NZ_CANLRP010000004.1 GCF_947493425.1 uncultured Microscilla sp.
GTGTAAAATAGCTATATTTACCTGTAGGTAGGGTTGTAAACCCTCCAAAAATGTTAGTTCTAACATAAGGGATTGTGCTTATTTTGTTTCTCCAAATTCAAAATAACAATCCCTTTTTTTTTACCAATAATTGTTGCCATTAATTATGGCGAACATGTTGAGGTAAAGAGGTTCTTAGAAATTCCTTTTGTTCATTAGATAGATTGGCTTTCTTTAAACTTAGGTACTTAAGTTGTTTAAGCAACCCAATGTTCATTGGAATGTTGGTGATAGGATTGTAGGCAAGGTTTAATTCTTTTAGCTTGGTTAGATTAACGATAGATGATGGGATGGATGTTATGTTATTTCTGATTAATCCAAGCTTTTCTAAATTAGAAGTCTGAGTAATCTCAATAGAGATTTCATCAATATTAGTATGATTGAGTTGTAATATTTTTAGTTGTTTTAATTCAGTTATTTTTGGATGAGGATTCTTAATAGTGCTGTGGGTAAATACCAGCTCTTCTAAACTTTTTAGCTTAACAATTACCTCAGGAAAATCACCGTCATAGACAATAGATAGAGTATGCAGTTTGTTTAGCTTTTGAAGTTCTTCGCTAATACTGTGTACCCTTCCATATATTACTAATGTGTTTAGGTTTATAAATTGACCTATTTCTGGTGGTATGTACCCTATTTCAGGCAAGTTAATTGCCATTTCTTGAGTGTTTTTAATGGTGTCTTTCATGTCAACAAGGTCATATTGCCAACAATGTAATGGATACCGATAGGCTAGGAATTCTTTTAACTCATCAGGGGTCCCATTTTTTTTCATGCCTTTAAATACCTTGTCAAAATCTTTCGTTATTTTTTTTATTTTCTTTTGGTCATACTCACGATGAATGTCTTCATGTTGTTTAATGGCTTCATGTATATACTCTACCCTGCTTTTTCTATTAAATAGTCTCATGAGGTGTGTTTTTTTAAGGATAAGTGTAGGCAAAAAAAAGGGGAAATCAAAAAAATGCTACCCAGCTCACTCTCAGGATGAAAAACACAGCAGGGCGCAGAACCATACAGTTCTTATATGGTGTAAGTGGAGTGCTGGCTACCTTACACTATTCGGCTCGTTTCAAACCGGGTAAACCCTTACCTTGGTGGGCAAACTACCTTAAGGAAAAAACAGAGTGGTTGATTAGTAATTGGGATATAGGATTGTACGAAGTTTTTAAAATCCTTGATATACAGGTATTTACATATAAATCAAGGTGTTAATTGTAGGGGCTACCCTTGTGGTCGCCCTAGCAAAGAGCAAAAATGAGCGTATAAAACACCTTTTAAAAGTGAAAACAACCTTGTTTTTGTTCGCTTTAACCTTGCCACTTATTATCAGATGATTACAAGACTTCGTACACTCCTAATTGGGATATCCTGCCTTGGTGATACTCAAGGGTAATCATAGCATTGTATTTATGATTTTAATTTAGGGACGAGAAAGTGGTAGCTTTTTGATATTATTTTCATTTTAGGACAAGGTAGTTTTGATTGGTTAGCTATAGGTGTTATAGAGTTTTTATAATGGATTTAGTCTGTGATTACATGGAGTTTGATTAAATTATGATTTCTGTGTTGGGTAGCCACTCTGAAAGCTGTGCTTTAAGAGTCTCTGGTAAATTAGTACCTCGTAAATATAATGATTTTAGGTTTTCTAACTGATTTATTTTGGGAGATATGCTTTGTATGGGATTTCCTGTTAGATTAAGTTTCGTTAATGCTTTTAAGTTGCTTATTGAGGGGGGGACTGTTTGTATTCCATTTCTCATAAGCCCTAATTCAGAGAGCTGAGGTAGTTGACAGACTTCCAAAGGAAAGGTGCCATAATGTAGATCGTTTAGTTCTAACTTTTTTAACTTTTTTAGTTTATCGATGTACTTTGGTATTTTGTCAATATTGCTTTGGGTAAGTATTAATTCTTGTAGGTTTGTCAAGCGAGAAATTACTTCTGGAAATTCGTTGTCAACAACAACACTTAAGGTTTTTAAGCTTTTAAGGTTTTCAAATTCTGGAGGAATTGTTTGTAACCTTCCTTGAATAAGATAGAAAACTTCTAAATTTTGACATTGGCCTATTTGTGTTGGAATAGAATGATTTTTGGGTGATTCTACGCTCATTTCTTTTGTGTTCAAAATGGTTTTCTCCATATCTTCCAACCCATACTCCCAACAGTGAAAAGGATACCTATGTGCTAGGAATTCTTTTAACTCATCGGGGGTCCCGTTTTTTTTCAGACCCTTAAATACCTTGTCCAAATCCTTTTGCCATTTCTTATTGGTTTTTTCTTCATAGTCATCGTATATGCTCGAATCTCGGTCAAGTACCAGGCTTATTTTTTCTACCCTGCTTTTTCTATTAAATAGTCTCATGAGGTGTGTTTTTTTAAGGATAAGTGTAGGCAAAAAAAAGGGGAAATCAAAAAAAAGGCTGCCTATGCATGAAGTATCTTGGTGGAACACCCAGCTCACCCTCAGGATAAAAAACATGGTAGGGCATAGCACCATACAGTTCTTATATGGTGCAAGTGGAGTATTGGCTACTTTACACTATTCGGCTCGTTTCAAACCAGGTAAACCTTTGCCTTGGTGGGCAAACTACCTTAAGGAAAAAACAGAGTGGTTGATTAGTAATTGGGATTTGTTGCCTTGGTAACATTTGATTGTATTTTTTACAATATTTTGCTTATTAGGGAGCGTTCATTGGGCTGTGCTTTTTGAAAAAAACAATGCTGATAATCAATTAGTTAAAAGTTATAAACATGATTTTGTGAAGGCTCCCACTTATTATTTCAATCTGAGACTCTTGTATAAAAGAATGATATGTTTAAATTATTCAATTGAAAGGCTTATGTTTATTTTTTTGGTATCAAAAGGTTATTATTGTATTGGGCAATAGTTTTTTAATATCACTTTTTGTTGTGTCGGATATTTTAGTGTCTTGCATAGAAAGCTTATTCAGTAATTTAAGGTTCGCTATTTCCACTGGAATTTTCTCAATGGGATTTCCAACTAGACTAAGTTTGACTAAATTAGTTAGTTTTTTAATTGTAGGAGGAATTTCTGTAATTTTATTCCCCATCAGGTTTAATTCTCGTAAGCCTACTAAGTTTATAACAGCATTCGGAAATGATTCGTATCTAACGTTGATTAAGTGTAGTGTTTTTAGGTTTTTGAGGTTTTTAATAGTTTCTGGTATCTCTTCCAAATGAAACCCTCCCATTAGCAACTTTTCTAGATTAGTTAACTTTGTAATACTGTCTGGGAAGTAATTAATAGGATTTCCCCCTAGAATTAGTGTTTTTAAGTTTTGTAGTTTACTTATTTCTTCTGGGACTGTATCAATGGATCTATATGCTAAATCTAATGCCTCTAAATTGATTAATTCACCTATTCTGGTGGGAATCTGACCACTTTTTGGTAAATATGGACTTATTCTTATCGTATTCTGAACAGTCTCCTCCATGTCTTCCAATCCATACTCCCAACAGTGAAAAGGATACCTATGTGCTAGGAATTCTTTTAACTCATCAGGGGTCCCATTTTTTTTCATGCCTTTAAATACCTTATCTAAATCCTTTTGCCATTTCTTATTGCTCTTTTCTTCATAGTCATTATATATGCTCGAATCTCGGTCAAGCACCAGGCTTATTTTTTCTATCCTGCTTTTTCTATTAAATAGTCCCATAATGTTTGACTTTTTAAAGGTAAGTGTAGGCAAAAAAAAGGGGAAATCAAAAAAAAGGCTGCCTATGCATGAAGTATCTTGGTGGAACACCCAGCTCACCCTCAAGATAAAAAACATGGTAGGGCATAGTACCATACGGTTCTTATATGGTGCAAGTGGAGTGCTGGCTACCTTACACTATTCGGCTCGTTTCAAACCGGGTAAACCCTTACCTTGGTGGGCAAACTACCTTAAGGAAAAAACAGAGTGGTTGATTAGTAATTGGGGTATATTGCCTTGGTGATGTTCGAAAGTGTTTGTGGTATGGTACAGTACATATCAAACCCCTTAATTTTTTTTGTTTTATGGCTTGTACCTCTAGTCTTAAAAGGTGGTGATTGCGTTGGGTAATAATTTTTTGATGTGACTTTTTACTGTGTCAGATAGATTAGTACCTTTCAAGTAAAGATGGTTTAATTCTTTAAGATGCTTTATTTCTGTTGGAACTCTTTTAATAGGGTTTCTAATTAAACTAAGTTCCCTTAATTTAATTAGTTTTTCAATTGTAGAAGGAATTTCTGTAATTTTATTTCCCATGAGGTCTAGTTCTCGTAAGTTTTCTAAACAGGTGATCGCATTTGGAAATGATTCATATCCAACATTAATTAAATGTAATGTTTTTAGGTTTTTGAGGTTTTTAATAGTTTCTGGTACCTCTTCCAAATGAAACCCTCCCATTAGCAACTCTTCTAGATTAGTTAACTTTGTAATACTGTCTGGGAAGTAATTAATAGGATTTCCCCCTAGAATTAATGTTTTTAAGTTTTGTAGTTTGCTTATTTCTTCTGGGACTGTATCAATGGATCGATATGCTAAATCTAATGCCTCTAAATTGATTAATTCACCTATTCTGGTGGGAATATGACCACTTTTCGTTAAGTATGGGGTTATCTCTTTTACATTCCAAATAATCTCCTTCATGTCTTCCAACCCATACTCCCAACAGTGAAAAGGATACCTATAGGCTAGGAATTCTTTTAACTCATCGGGGGTCCCGTTTTTTTTCATGCCTTTAAATACCTTGTCCAAATCCTTTTGCCATTTCTTATTGGTTTTTTCTTCATAGTCATCGTATATGCTCGAATCTCGGTCAAGTACCAGGCTTATTTTTTCTACCCTGCTTTTTCTATTAAATAGTCTCATGAGGTGTGTTTTTTTAAGGATAAGTGTAGGCAAAAAAAGGGAAACTAAAAAAATGCTTGCTAAAAAATGCGTGAGATAACACCCCGTCTGGGAAATAATTAATATGATCTGGCTCTTGTCAGAAGGTAATGTTTTTAGACTCTTTAGTTGAGCATTTTAGTATCTACATTTATATCTGTTATTAAAAAGTATCCCTACGTCCAAGCCTATGTTTTGCTATGTACCAAGTTAGCCTAGCTTTGTGTCCAAAAGATATGACAAAACAAGAGAAGATGTATGCGATTGTATCTGGTTATGATGAGCATACGATGGATCATAAAACTTATAGTGTTGAACAGGGTATTACTTTGAACATGTTTTGCTACTGGCGTGGTAAATGGTTGAAGGAGCAACCGAATATTCTCTACTGTTTTTCGGCGAACACCATAAGCCTCCGAAATCTGTTGATCTTTCCAGACCTTGCTCCCTTGGCGATCGGCTGCTAAAAGAATATAGGCGCGTTTTACTAGGCTGCTTGTACTCTTTCGGTTTTGAATTAAACGTGTCAGTATAGAGCGTTCTTCCGAGGTTAAATCTACGTGATATTTCTTTTGTGACATATCCTTTTGGATGCTAATATAAAAACTATACCCTAATAACCAAAGTTGAAGTAACACTAGGATTAAAGTGATTACCTGCGGTGAACTCGTCACAACAAGCTGTAGACTCGGTTTTAGGATTTACAGGATTAGCTTCGGTTGATTAATGTTGATATTCAGACAATTAGTCAAAATCCATCCTCAAAACCATTTTTGTTTAAGTATAAAAACCTGAAATAACACCATAGAAACTCTTCCCTGACCTCTACAATATTTGGTTTTACAAAGTAGTGTATATTAAATCCTTCTGATATGCCAATGTACACCGAATATTGTACACAGGCAATGATATTGAACTACCCCACCCAGCTTTTTTTCAAAAGTACCATCATCGCCTCAGCTCGTGTCTTCACGAGCTGATTGAAACCTTGAAAAACACTGTTCCCAAACGCTATGATGAGGCGATTTGTGAAGACACAAACCGAGGCGAAGATTATTTAGAAAACCCAATACCATAGAAGTCATGAGACACCTTTTATAGTATTATATCTTGTTTTAATATTAAAATGACGTAAAAATATTGAGCAATTTTGTGAAAAACGAGAGTAAATTAACATATTACAGCAAAACATTTGTTTTGTACAATAAATAAACGTTTTTGATGCCAAATTTTAAAAAAAACGTATGGGTGGTTTTTACGAAATTTTACCCAAAATGTACTGTTTTTACCTACTTCTTGGAAAAGTACAATAAAGAAGAGTTGATTATCAGCAAGTTACAAGACAAGGGTAGGAGTCTTATGCATTTATAGTAAGCATTGCGACTCATCAAAGAAATTCAGATTATTAAAGCCAGTCACTGTAGGAGTCTTATGCATTTATAGTAAGCATTGCGACTGTTCATAGTGTACGAGTTTTAAGTTTTTGTTTAACGTAGGAGTCTTATGCATTTATAGTAAGCATTGCGACTTTCAGATGATCTTCTTGACCAAATCTGCTGAATGTAGGAGTCTTATGCATTTATAGTAAGCATTGCGACAAGACAAGGAAAATTGAAGAAGAAGTAGCGTCAGTAGTAGGAGTCTTATGCATTTATAGTAAGCATTGCGACCTTTCTGTAAATTCTTAGACCAATACTCTTTATATGTAGGAGTCTTATGCATTTATAGTAAGCATTGCGACAATTCAGTTATGCTTTATAATGGCTTATGTATAAGGAGTAGGAGTCTTATGCATTTATAGTAAGCATTGCGACAGATCCTCACTCTCTATGTAGTCTGGGAGTGTAACCAGTAGAAGCCTTATGCATTTATAGTAAGCATTGCGACTAGAAGTTCCATCAGATGAATTCAATGTAATTGAAGTAGGAGTCTTATGCAGTTGTAGTAAGCATTGCGACAGTACTTGCTGACTAGAATTCCAATTTATTTGTACATGTAGGAGTCTTATGCAGTTGTAGTAAGCATTGTTGAGGGCTTGTCCCGAAATCCCGGTTTTTTACACCAGGGCGACTAAAACTTCCAGAACAATAGAAGCCTGATGCATTTATAGCGTGCATTACGACGGACGATTGCTTTTCCAATAATCTTCCCATTGATTAGCCAGTAGAAGTCTGATGCATTTATAGTAAGCAGTGCGACCAGCAAAGCTGTCCACCGAAAGGTTACAAAGAGGTAACTTGTCTCTGGCACGAGACACCCTCATAGAGACCGTGCGTACTGGGTAACTGGTGGGTGCGAAGCGTCTCTAAAAGCTCTACGATAGCGAACCAAACGCGACAATCGGGCAAGAGGAAATATGATATGGTTAAACAAATTAGTTGAATATCTGTTTGAAGCTTCGTTAATAATAAAATGTGAAAGTTGGTTGGTACACATTGACCAAAAGGTAAGGTATCAGGCTATGGTATTTGCTTATTACCATACGTTGCCCATAGCATACTCGGAGTAAAAGATAAACCTAAGTCATATACAAAGTAAGTGGACGGAACTGGGTAAGCCCGACGGGGTCTTGTATCTCACAAGTAAGTCAATCGTAAGAACGACCGAACTCCTCAGCGGGTAAAGGATACTATAGGAAGCGAATGCTGTTTTGTAATGAAACAGATAGGGGTTCAAACTTTGCCCTACTCCGACAGGAGGCAGACTTATAGTGCCTATTGGTAGGTGAATCGCTGGCGTTAAACCCTTTAATGATGGTAAGTACAGAAAAGAAGAATTCTTATTCACTTGATGAAAAAGAAAAGATTGCGACCATCACCGATTGGCACTCTATCAATTGGAAAAGAGCCGAAAGGCAGGTAGGGATACTACAAAAGAAGATCACCAATGCTTATGAACAAAAAGCTTATCGTAGAGTAAAGCGGTTACAATACGTATTAAGCCATTCTTTCTATGCTAAAGCACTCGCTGTTAGGCAAGTGACCAGCAATAAAGGAAAACGAACCGCTGGAGTTGATGGACGAACTTGGTCAACGGCAAAACAAAAGTTACGAGCAATATCAGGCTTAAATCAAGGCAGGTATCGAGCTCAACCTTTGCGTCGTATTTATATCCCTAAAGGAGATAAAAAAGACCAGAAAAGACCATTAAGTATACCCACTTTTTACGACCGATCGATGCAAAAGCTTTATGCTTACGGCTTCGAACCCATCTCTGAACTGCACGCAGATGATTATTCTTACGGATTCCGCAAATACCGATCAACACAAGACGCGATAGAGCGAATACACGGCTATTTGAGTAAAAGCAATAGCCCTCAGTATATTCTTGATGCTGATATTGCTGGATGTTTCGACAATATCAACCACCAATGGATAATGGCGAATATACCATTACCCAAGAATATCTTAAAGGAATGGTTGAAAAGTGGATACATTGAACAAGATGTATTCTACGAAACAAATCGAGGAGTGCCTCAAGGTGGGCTTATTTCTCCAATGATTACCAATTATGTTTTGGATGGTCTATTAGATCATATCCACAAGCGACTGAAATTAGGCTATAATGGAAGATATACCAAAGCAAGCCTTTACGATGCACAGGGAAATCATATCAGACCTTATGCAAAAAGTAAAGAAATTGCCAAGGTAAAACTAATTCGTTATGCTGATGATTTTATCTGTACGGCTAAATACCGTGAAGAAATCCCTTTTATTAAAGAAGCCATTCAGGAATTCCTACAAGATAGAGGTTTAGACCTTCATCCTATCAAAACTCAGGTTGTATCGATAGACGAAGGGTTTAATTTTCTAGGATGGAACATTCGGAAATATAACGGGAAGCTTCTTATTAAGCCTCAAGATAAAAGCATTCAAAAGCTCAAAAGAAACATAAAGGCAGTATTTAGGAAATATTGGTCACATAGACAAGAATTCTTAATCTATGAACTTAACCCTATTTTAAGAGGTTGGGCAAACTACTACAGAACTCACGTATCCAGTAAAACCTTTGTTTCCATAGATTCTTATATATGGAAATGTACCCAAGGATGGATCAGAAGAAGACACCCCAATAAATCACTCACGTGGGGAAACAACAAATACTTCTGTACAATAGGGAAAGACCGCTGGGTATTTGGTTCAAAACAAATATACCTGATGAAAATGAGGAAAACAAAAATCATCAGGCATCATTTGATAGCAGGAAGTCTCAACTACTTTAAGGAACCAGAAAAGTTTAAAAAGTATTCAATATCGTTTACCTTGCAGAATCAGCTAAACCACCCTAAAATACATTACCTTTATTATCGAGAGAAAGGCGTCTGTCCTTATTGCAAAACAAGAATAGAAGACCATCTCTTTGATATACACCACATTCGACCAAAGAATGAAAATGGGGGTAATCAATGGTCTAACCTGATTTTGATGCATCGGAATTGTCATAAGACAATCCACGCAAAACAAGAAAGAATTATTCAGCTGCCTAACGAACAATGGCTTGTTCAAGGGGCACAATAGGTGAGCGCAATGCCGTGAAAGCGGCTTGTTGCGTTCTTGGAGGGGAAAGGGTGAGCAATCACCCCGACCTACTCGACTTGCGACACTTTTGCAAAGACTTTTCTCAAGATACTTTCAGATGTAGAAGCCTTATGCATTTATAGTAAGCATTGCGACGCTCTTCCTTTTTTGTGACTGCCTCTAAGGGATGAACGTGGGAGTCTTATGCATTTATAGTAAGCATTGCGACGAATTTGAATTGAAGAGCCAAAGTTTTTTTGAAGGTAGAAGCCTGATGCATTTATAGTAAGCATTGCGACTTCTGTCTTCACCTCTTGAATAGACATTCTTTTAGGGTAGAAGCCTGATGCATTTAATAGTAAGCATTGCGACGCTGGTAAGCAACTACTTTAGAGAAGAAACTCTGAAGTAGAAGCCTTATGCATTCATTGTTGAGGGCTTGTCCCGAAATCCCGGTTTTTTACACCGGGGCGACTAAAACTTCCAGAACAATAGAAGCCTTATGCATTTATAGCGTGCATTGTTGAGGGCTTGTCCCGAAATCCCGGTTTTTTACGCCGGGGCGACTAAAACTTCCAGAACAGGTAGAAGCCTGATGCATTTATAGTAAGCATGTGGCTGCCCCTTTGTATTATGAGACATCCTCTCTGCTTTTGATGACTTAACTTTTGCAAGGTTGTTTCTTTATTATTTCTTGTGTTTTGTATAAAAAACGCATTAATTAATAGCCAAATACACTAACATCCACCTGACTTAATCCATGACCAAAATAAAATTCCTGAAAGTCCAGTTTACTGATACTATTCAGCCTTGGGAGATTCCTGCTTTTCGAGGGGCAATAATAGACAAGGTAGGACGGGCACACCATTGGTTTCATAACCACCTCGACGACAAGCAATACCTTTATCGTTACCCCAAAATTCAGTACAAATGCGCCGGACAGCACCCCATGCTACTTTGTTTGCATGAAGGAGTAGAAGAAGTTCACAAGCTTTTTGAGAATACTAACCGGAGCCTGTCGTTGCACAAACGCAACCTGCAGATGGGCATTCACCGCCTCGACTTGCATGAGTTTGAGATGAAGCTGCTCGATGCCCCCCAATGCTATCATTTGTACCGTTGGATAGCCCTCAATGAAAAAAACTACGACGAATACCAGCAAATTACCCGGCTTGCCGACAGAATTACCTTTTTGGAAAGCAAACTGGTGGCGAATATCATCAGTTTTGCCAAAAGCATTGCCTGGCACATTCCGCAACGTTTCGAGGTATATATCAACGAATTATCGTCTCCCCGTTGGGTGAAGGTAAAAGATACTCACATGATGAGCTTTGATGTAAGCTTCGAAACTAAAGTGTTTCTGCCCGACTATTTGGGGTTGGGGCGTAAAGTGAGTTTGGGGTATGGGGTGGTGAAGCGAATAAAAAGCAGTAATTATAACAAAACAGAGCAATGAGAAAAGAAGACTTAAGAAAAGAGTTTGACGAGTTTTATCAGGAAAAACATAAAACAGAACGCTCTGTTTTATGGAAAAGTCTGGGCAAAGGGTTAGAGATAGGTTTATTTGTGTTAAACCTGCTGGCTTTTATTTACCTTATCTTTTTTTTGGGTCCTCCTTCTGCCGATGTGAAACGGTTAAACCAAGACATAAAAGATTTAACAAAAACAATTCAGATCATTAATTCCAGAGTAACATCCCCGTTATCAGATAGCCTCAAAAATGAGAAAAATAAGGCTCTCATTCACAAAAATGCCGAGCTTGACAAACGAGTTGCTTCGCTAGAGCAAAGGGAAGTATTGCTAAAATACATAGACCAAAAAGCAAAGAAAATAGACGATAAGCTTAACATTTTTAAAAACTATGGTATTCCTTTGGGTGCCTTAAGCCTAATGATACTGGTATTTAGCTTTTATAAACAAATTAAGCCACTAGTAGCACAATCAGTAAAAGAACAATCTGCTGAAATTGTATCCAATCATACAAAATACATTGAAAATCAATTAAAGGATAACCAAAAAGCATTTAATAAAATTTTAGCGAACCAAAAGTTTCAAGACAAAATCGTAGAATTATCCAGAATACTTATTTTATATGACGATCCTGTTGCCTATAGCCAAACCAAAAAAATGCTATTTGGCATGGGGTTTCAGGAGACTCATGTACAAGGCTATGATGTAAAAGAAGCTGCTGAAGCTGAATCAAAGTTTAGAGATATCATCAACAGCGAAGTGGAAGAACGTAAAATTGGGCAAAAAACAAAGCCTGAGATATTAGATGAACTAAAAACACTTTTCCCTGGCTTAAGTAATTTGACAGAAAAAGATAAATCAGACCTTATCAAATTATTTAAAGAAAAGCTTCAAAAACAACTCACAGAACAAAAAGCTGAAAACGAACTCCTTCCTGAACTCAAGGAAAAGCTTTTAGAAGTGCGGGACTCATTACACAATTATAACCTGATTATATTTGATGAACACACTGAAAATTTAAGATACTTTGACATAAGCAAAAAAGATAAAGTATGGGAAACCTGCATTAAGCAAGAAATTGAAACAGTAAATTATTTATATTATGGAAAAGGTAAAAGCCAGACTAAAAATAAATATGCTGAAATAGTACATGCTGCCAACGCACCTATCACACTTCCTGCAAGAATCCAGGAGGTATTAATATATCAAAATGCTAAATAACTTAAAAATGTCACCTGAACACAACTACAAAAAATCACTACTTCAGTTATTTGGAAACTCAAGACAACCGATAAAAACACCGCACTACCTCCTCAAAGGAGACGTAGCAAGCGTGCAAAGTTTTATATTTAGTGTGCAAACCAAAAGTGCGGCAAAAACCCTCAAAGCCAAGTCGTTTTATATTCAGGCATTGACCGAGCTGTGTGTGCATTTTATTTTGAACAAATACCTGTTGCCTGTAAGCCAGGTAATATACAACGGCGGAGCGGTGTTTTATATCTTGATTCCCCAAAGCAAGGTAGATGATGGATGGTTCGAAAACCTGCAAAAAGACATAGCCCAGGCTTTGCTCCAGGTGCCCCACGACCCCAACATTCATCTGGGGCAGGTAGAACTCACCCCAAACGATGACATTGGCGAGAAATGGGAGGAGTTGAACCAGGCATTGCTTCTCAACGAGCTTAAACCTTATTTGGGTATGCATCAGGAGATATTCAAACCTTTTGGTTTTGAGGCAGACTATAATAAAGCTTGGAAGGCCTTTACGGAACATTTTGTAAAAAGTAAACCAGTTATTGATGGTTTTAATATAGTACAACAGGTTCAGCAGGGTAAGCTATTTGCAAAATTTGGTTATGAACTGGATCATAAAAGTGTAACAAATTCAGAAACGTTAGACATTGACGTAAAAAACACTGTATTGAACAAACTCCCCTTATGGAACACCCAAGTATTGGCAGAGTATGCCGATGTGGTAGGTAAAATCAAAACAAAACATACAGATGACCCTGAATATCATTTACCCAAAAACAACAACATCATAGATTTTGAGGCCATGAGCTTGTTTGCCGAAAGGCGTACGGGTACGGCAAAACTTGCTGTGTTAAAAATGGATATAGACAACCTGGGAACTTATTTCAGAAAACAAACCCAGCTGGAAAATGCCCAAAAACTTTCGTCTGCCTTTGGCTGGTTTTTTCAAACCCGGATATACGACTTTCTGGATGTAAATATTCCGGGCTCTGAGGACAGGTACCGCGAAAATATTTACATTATATTTTCCGGAGGAGACGATTGTTTTTTGGTGGGTGCCTGGGATGCTGTATTTGAGTTTGCCCCAATGGTACAGCAAGAATTTCAGAAGTTTCAGAAAGGCTTGAGAGATTTAATGAAAGGTTTGTCTGACAAATGTATTACGCTTTCGGCTGGCTTGTTAATGATTGATGAGCACTTTCCGGTAAGCCGTTTTGCTGAACTGGCAGAAGAAGCCATAGATGCCGCCAAAACCTACCAGACAACCAAAGAAACCAAGCCCTCTAAAAACAAGGTATGTGTATTTGGTGAAGTAATTTCGTGGAAAGACCTGACCACAGTAAAAGAGCTTACTGGTATACTCAAAAACCTGGTAGCAGAAGAAAAGTCGCGCAGCATACTCGAAAGGGTCAAAAGAAGTGCAACAGGCTACGAAAGCCTGCAAAAAAAGATAGAAAAAGGGCATTTGAGTTTCGATGCTGTATGGAGATTTAGCTATTACTTGCGTAATGTAAAAACCAAAAAGGGCAAGGAGATTATCAACGATGAGGTAGAATTGGGGGCAGGCAGAGAAACCCTGGTGCAGGCTTACCAAAGGTTGCTGATAAGCGCCATATCTAATCAACAATATACCAATGCGGCCATTTTTCCGGTGGCTGCACGCTGGACCGAATTTTTGACAAGAAAAAAACAATAAATACTATGGCAAAACAATATGACCGCCACAATAAACACAGGGGTGGCAAAGACAATAATAAGCCGGAAGACAACCCTTCTGTAAAGTTTTTGAGAGCCAACCTGGAAGACTTGCTGAACATGAAAGAAAGTAATCAACTGAATGTATTGATTAACCACATCAGCGATTATGTAAAGGTAATGGGTAAAGACATTACAGCTTCGCAATTAAGAAACATATTTGCAAAAGTGAAAAAACTAAAAAAACTTAATGAGTTGCACATGCTGCGCCCTCAACTGGCGTATATTTCAGGACGGCTTGGCAATCGGCAAGACAACGCTAAAGAGTTTTTGAAACTGCTGGATGAGGTAATCCAAAAAGCCGATGATGACCAACACGTCAGAGGGTTTAGCCAGTTTTTTGAGGCAATAGTGGCTTACCACAAATCTCACCATTCGTCTAACTAAAAAAATCTCTAATTATGACAACACAAACTTCTGCCCTTACGGGTAAGGTGATGATTAAAGGACAAATTGTTACCGAAACAGGTTTACATATAGGAGGCTCTAAATCAGCCCTCGATATCGGAGGTATTGACCTGAATGTGGTAAAAACTGCCAGAAAAGTTCCTTTTATTCCGGGCAGCTCACTCAAGGGTAAACTACGCTCGTTGCTTGCCAAAATTGAAGGCTCGCTGGATGTAGCAAAAGACTCTGATACCATTAAAACCATTTTTGGTGATAATGCTATAGACGGGCACACCCGGTTGTTGGTAAGAGATGCCTTTTTGAATGAAACCCGGTTTAAAGATGAGATTTATGATGAGTTTGGCGAAACCAACATGGAGCAGGAATACAGCGATGTAAAGTGGGAAAACACCATAGACCGCAAAACGGGTACTGCCCAACACCCCCGGCAACTGGAGCGGGTACCTATTGGGACTATTTTCAATTTTGAGATGATTTATGACGCGTATGACGACGGGCAAAAAGATGCACACCTGACCAAAATTATTACGGCCATGCGCTTGCTGCAAAACGATTACATAGGGGGCAATGGTTCGCGTGGTTACGGGCAAATCAGGTTTGAAGAAGTAACGTTTACCGAAAAAACCATCGAAAACTACGAAAAAGACCAACCTGGTACTCTCATAGCAAACCTGACTTTGTAAGCCTATGCAAGCTGTTATTTTAAAATGTACGCCCAATGCGCAGTTCCACTTTGGGCAACTAGCCATCGACGAAAACACTTCGCTGGATGACACCAGCGAATACCTGCATTCTGACACGCTTTTTTCGGCCATTATCAATATTGCTGCCAGGGTATATCCTCAGCAAACCGATGACCTGGTACAGCACTTTGAAACAGGAAACCTGGGTGTGTCTTCCGGGTTTTATTGCCTGGAAACTGCGCCGGGGCAATATGTTTATTTTTTACCCAAGCCCTTAAGCTGCCAGGCATTTAGGCTGGGTAACGAAAACCAGGATAAGTTTAAAAAGCTTAAAAAAGTAAAGTACGTGTCGAAAAAAGTATGGGAAGAAGGCATTACTCCTGACCGCTGGCAGACCGAATGTGTCTTTTTACAAAAAAAGTTTGTGCTGCACCCCAGCGAGCTGCCCGAAGATTTGAGAGCCGAAGCCCCGGAAATTCGCATATTTGATAAAGAATCGTTGCCCAAGGTAAAAGTGCATACTGCGGTGCAGGAAGACAACCTGTATATGCAAACCAATATACAAATACAAGACAACGAGCAGCTGAACCTGACACCTAAAGTACATTTTTACTTTTTACTAAAAACAGACAGCCCCGACGCTGATTACCACAAACAACTAAAAACCATTCTGCGTTTTTTGGCAGATGCAGGCATTGGTGGCGAAAGGTCTGCCGGACTGGGGCAATTGGAAAGCATCGAGTTTCAGGATTTTGCCTTGCAGGTAACCACACCCAATGCCTGGAGCAACCTGTCGCTTACCATTCCTCAATCTGAAAACGAGGCAGCCCGGCTAAAATATTATGAACTGGTAAGCAGAGGGGGCAGAGCCACTGGCAGAAAACTGAAAGACGGCACCCTGGAAAAACTACTGGGCGTAAGAATGGTAAAAGAAGGGGCAGTGTTGCAAGAGCCTATTGCCGGGCATACGGTATCTATAGCCCCCAAAAATACTCCTTACCCCTATTTGCGTTACGGGCAGTGTTTTGCCCTACAGCTTCACTCAAACTTTAGCCTGTAAACCCCATGAGCACAAAAACCCACAGCTTTCGGCTTCGGCTTACCACCCTTACTCCAGTGGCAATTGGCGACGGGCGCACTATTTCGCCCTTGTCAGACTATATTCTGGACAAAGCCAGCCAGCAGATATACCCCATTCACCACCAGAAATTTGAACGGGCTTTGCAAAAACGCACTGCCCAGGATGGCAGTATGAGGGTGATGAATGAGTACATAAGCAAGGTAAACCAAACCCAGGGAGTCAATAAAAATAATTTTCTGAAGGAGTTTATTGGCTCCAGTCTCGGCATAAGCGATTTTGCCGCCCTGTGCCACCCCCAACGCTTTGCCACGCACGGCATAGACAATGCCACCGAAGCCACTACTTGTCTCAAAAATGCCCGCCAGCCTTATATTTCGGGCAGCACCCTAAAGGGAGCCATCAAAGGAGCTTTGTTGTACGACTGGCTCATGAACGATTTTATGGGCAAAAAACAACTAAAAGAAATTGCAAAGCTGGCAAAAAGGTTTGCTGATAAAATGATACCACTGAATGATGAGTTGGAGGATTTGGCTGAGCAAATGGAGGTGTATCTGCCTCAAAATGAATACCGTAGAGTTAACCAACAAAAACGCACTATTGAGCAAAAATGTAAACGATTCAAACAAGAATTTGGGCGCGAAACAGACAAAGTACTTAATATTTTTTTGGAAAAAATAACCACCAGAAAGAGGATGGATTTTTCGCTGCTACAGATAGGTGATACTCAGTTATTTTCTGAAAGCGACCTTGCCTATTATGCCCTGGAGCGACTTTTTTTGAACGATGGCAAGCTGGTAAGCATAGGAGACATCAAAGAAGCAATTCCGGCAGGTAAAACCACTGCCTTTCGTTTGAACTTGATTCCTGAGCTGCAAAACTCCAGCCTACAATTTTTGAACCGGGCAGACATAGGGTTGATTTTCAAAAAGCTGAATAGTTTTAGTATAGCCAATGCCCGCTACGACAAAGAATGCCTGCTGGTAGCCAACGACCATATAAAAAACGAAACCCTGTACAATGCTTTGCTGGATTTTTATGAGCAAATTATCAACGATTATGCGCAAAGCCAGCAAGCAGCTGCGTTGCGCATTGGGGCAGGCAAAAGCTATTTTCACAACTCTATTGGGCTGGCGCTGTGGCAAGCCGACGACAAGCACAAGGTATTTGAAGATTTTCGCTATATATTTTACAACGAACTCAACTACGATAATGAGTTGTTTCCCAAAACCCGTACTTTGGTTTCTCAGCCTTATTGTCCGCTGGGGTGGGTAAGGTTGGCAAAAGATGAATAATTGATAAAGGGAATGGCTTTAGGTTAGTAAAACGGAAAAAATAAAGTAGTCCAAGAGGACAAAGTATTTTGTGGGTGGGCGATGATTTGAAACCGTACACTTTTTTATAGCATATAAGTCTTGATTTTTTTAATAGTTTTACAGCATAAAAATAGCTGCTAATCTGCTAAGTTGTAGAATAAAACCTGGTTTCGTTTCCCTCAGGCATCCGTTCATTTTTTTCTTTAGCTAAAAAAACGAACCAAAAAAAGCCACCGCTGTAGTTTGTCTGGCTAAAATTTGTTCCATTACGCCGAAACAGCTCAAACATTCCCTCGTTCCTCGGTCAGTGATCTGTTTTTACGGCTTCATTGCTCAAATTTCTTAACGCCCACAAACTAAGGCGGAAAGTAAAGACGCTGTTTTTCAAGCACTTTTGATGCTGATAAAATTAAACTCTACAAAAGTATTAGTAGTGAAAAATTAGTGTACGGTTTTGAAGGCGATGAAAAAAATCTTTGCATAGCCAAAGCTATGGAACTATTTTTTGAAGAAGCCCATCCGCCAAAGACACTGTTTTGTGGAGTAGGTTATTTTTGTAGTTTTACTTATTCCCTTTTATTGCGCAATATCATCCCGAAACCAATGCTTACGCTTCGGCCAAGCCCTATAAAACTGGGGGTTGGGACGGTGATGCCTGTGAAAACCTAGCCAACAAGGTACTTATAAATACAAAAGCCTGAAGAAACGGTGTGTTTCTTTAGGCTTTTTTTGTGCACACTATTATTGCACTTTTTTCGTCATTCAGAGCGCAGCGATGAACCGAACTTGCGAGCTCTGCAAAGCTGCTAATCTGTTGTAAATATCAAATCCTTGTAAGGCGCCTACCTATTCTGGAAACCTAGTCGCCCCGGTGTAAAAAACCAAGACTTCAGGACAAGCCCTCAACAATCCTTACTACAAATGAATAGCTCTCCTACGATTATAATGCTTCTAACTGTTCTGGAAACCTCGTCGACCCGGTGTAAAAAACCGGGATTTCGGGACAAGCCCTCAACAATCCTTACTACAAATGAATAGCTCTCCTACACGGCTGAGAATAGAAAAAGGGAAACAAGGCGGTCTCAATCCTTACTACAAATGAATAACTCTCCTATGGAGGCGTAATAGCCTCTATGACGAACACTATACAGTCGCAATCCTTACTACAAATGAATAGCTCTCCTACGGCGTAATCGCCTCCATGACCAACACGGTGCAAATCAGTCGCAATCCTTACTACAAATGAATAGCTCTCCTACGATGGCAAAATAGTTCAGGCTACGGTTGTAAAACACGTCGCAATCCTTACTACAAATGAATAACTCTCCTACTGAGTATCGAATTCAAGTTATCACTTTAAGTTCGTCGCAATCCTTACTACAAATGAATAACTCTCCTACATTTCAGACAGAAATCAATGGGTTGCAACAGCTTTGTCGTAATCCTTACTACAAATGAATAGCTCTCCTACACTCTATTGTCGCATTTTGCGACGTAACAGACTTCGTCGCAATCCTTACTACAAATGAATAGCTCTCCTACACGACTTTTTATAAAACAAACTTGGTTAAATGCGTTAGTCGCAATCCTTACTACAAATGAATAGCTCTCCTGCTGAAAGATCTGGAAATTATACATTGTCAATCAGTTAGTCGCAATCCTTACTACAAATGAATAGCTCTCCTGCTACAATCCTGCAGCTTTTGGAACAGCAGCAATAGTGTCGCAATCCTTACTACAAATGAATAGCTCTCCTACGCGTTTTTGGTAAACGAGTATATATATAGGAAGTCGCAATCCTTACTACAAATGAATAGCTCTTCTACCTCGCCGGAAAGCTTATTCGAGGATGAACAACATAGGTCGCAATCCTTACTACAAATGAATAGCTCTACTACAATAATAAAAAAATAGCTTTATAGGGCTAATCTTGTCGCAATCCTTACTACAAATGAATAGCTCTCCTACTCATATTGGTCAAAGTCTCTAAGTAAACGTTATTGTCGCAATCCTTACTACAAATGAATAGCTCTCCTACCGTATTGGCTTTACATTATCTTTTGTAAAGAACGGTCGCAATCCTTACTACAAATGAATAGCTCTCCTACTCGCCTGACCAGAAGAAAAAACTCTTCAAGAGGTGTCGCAATCCTTACTACAAATGAATAGCTCTCCTACTAGAAAAGTGCTAGGTATAATCACTAACGTCATTTCGTCGCAATCTTTACTACAAATGAATAGCTCTCCTACCCGTGTTTTGTAACTTACTGATAACCAAACACTCCAAATTGTACTTTTCCAAGAAGCAGGTAAAAACAGTACATTTTGGGTAAAATTTCGTAAAAATCATCTCTATGTTTTTTAGAAAATTTGGTTACAAAACCAGTGTTTTTGTGTACAAATCACATATTCCATGTCACTTTTTGAATATTTGTTTGTTTTTCACAAAATTGCTCAAAAACACTCCTGCATACTAATATCAAAACCTGAAATAACACCATAGAAACTCCTCCCTCACCTCTACAATATTTGGTTTTACAAAGTAGTGTATACTAAATCCTTCTGATATACCAATGTACATCGAATATTGTAAGTAGACAATAATATTGAACAATATAACCTTGCAAAGCCAGGCACAAGTGCCTGCCTGATTATTTACCTGCAAAAGTATTGCAAAGGCATTTTCTAAACTCACTTTTTGTAAAAACCACGGGCTTCAAACGGGCGGTAAAAACTAGAGGGAGGGCACAGGAGGTAGCCACAAGTAAACTTATTGCACAGTGTAGTTAGCTATATTTAATTATGGATGAAAGTATCAACGCTTTTATTAATTCTATTCAGCGGATTGTAACGGTCTTGCCTACGGATAACAAAAACCTCTGTTGAGCCCATCACAGCAAGCTGCTGTAGATTCAGTTCACAAGTAACTATAATTTTGTATTATACTGATTTTCAAAAACTTACAAAAGTTGTACTTAAAAGTGTAAAACCACTTAAATATAAAACCAGCAAACAATAGGGGCACAATGAAAATTTATGAAGGGAATTTTTAATTCTATGATTTATAGCAATACTCCGCAGTGATTTTAGCCAAAGTTGACTACTGATTAACTTCGTTGAGCTCGCCGTAGCAGAGCTACAGGTTCGGTTTACAAGGCTTAATAAGGTAAACATTTACCCGAATCAGCTATGGACTACGGACTAAATACTATGGACTATTGGTTATAGGTTATCACAAAAAAAACAGTTTTCACAGATTTTGTAAAATAAAAAACCCTGTAAACGCTTGGTTTACAGGGTTTTTGGGCTAATTAGTGGAGAATATCAGATTCGAACTGATGACCTCTACACTGCCAGTGTAGCGCTCTAGCCAACTGAGCTAATCCCCCATTGATTAAGGTTTGCAAATGTATGTACTACATGGGTAACTACCAAATTTACACCTGACATTTTTTTAAAAAACATAAATTTCTATTTACAACACAAAATACCTTTCCGAAATTACCATAAATCCTTAAATTCACCTCTTTGTATACCCTAAACTACTCTAAAACATGACAACGCTCAAAACCAAACCCAACGACCAAAGTGTAGAGGCTTATATAGAAAGTATAGCCGACGAAAAAAAACGTGCTGACTGCAAAACAATTGCTGAATTGATGGAGACCATTAGCGGGCAACCACCTGTAATGTGGAACGGGGGCATTGTAGGCTTTGGCAGCTATCATTACAAGTATGCCAGCGGACGAGAAGGCGATTGGTTCCTCACCGGATTTGCCTCTCGCAAACAAAGCCTCACCTTGTATATTATGGCAGGTTTTGACCAATACGATGAGCTCATGGAGCAATTGGGCAAATACAAAACAGGTAAGTCATGTTTATATATCAAAAAACTGGAAGATATAGACCAGGAAGTGCTTAAGAAGCTTATAAAGGCCTCTATTCTCTACCTGAAAAAACAATACGGAGAAAATTAAACCTGCATGAGTTTATCATCTATAATTATCCTTCTATCTTTGGTTTTTTAAGCAGTAAGCAATTAGCTTCAAGCAATCAATAGACTATTATTTGTTAGCCACTCATAACACAGGGGGCGCTTTAAACTTGTCGCTTGTACCTTGAAGCTACTACTAAGCGAAACCTACAAACTAAATAAGTACACATTTATGGATTTATTCAATGCCTTTACTATTCTCATAGTATTATCGGCAGCCTTTGGCTATATCAATCACCGCTACCTCAAACTGCCTACCACTATTGGTTTAATGATTATTTCGCTGGTGATGTCTTTGGGTATTGTAATACTGGGTACATTTTCTAAAAGCCTTTATACCCAATTGGTGGGGATGATCAAAAGCGTAGACTTTAACAAGGTATTGATGGAAATCATGCTTAGTTTCCTGCTTTTTGCCGGTGCACTGCATGTAGACGTAAAAACACTTGCCAAAGAGCGAAACCCAATTATGGTATTTGCTACGCTAGGAGTGCTTACTTCTACCTTTATAGTAGGCTCGCTTATGTATTATGTGTTTCAATTGCTGGGAACCCCCATCGACTACATCTATTGCCTGTTGTTTGGTTCTCTGATTTCGCCTACCGACCCAATAGCCGTATTAGCTATTCTCAAAAAAGCTACCGTACCCAAAAAACTAGAAGTAAAAATATCGGGCGAATCACTCTTTAACGATGGAGTAGCTGTGGTTATCTTTTTGAGTATCTTTGAAATGGCCGACAAAGGCATAGACAAGATAGGGGCAACAGATATTTTATTCCTTTTTGTAACCGAGGCGGCTGGGGGTGCCTTGTTTGGGCTGTTATTGGGCTATACAGGCTATGTTCTGCTCAAATCTATAGACTCTTACATCGAGGAAGTACTCATTACCCTTGCTTTGGTAATGGGAGGTTATGCTTTTTCTTCGTTTATCCACATATCGGGTCCTTTGGCAGTGGTAGTAGCCGGGCTTGTGATGAGCGATCGCGCCCGTATGTTTGCCATGTCAGACATTACCCGCCAATATGTAGACATGTTTTGGGAGATCTTAGACGAGGTGTTCAATGCAGTACTCTTTATCCTGATTGGCTTAGAGGTGTTGGTTATTTCGTTCAACCAAAGTTATATCATTGCCGGAGTCATTGCTATAGTGGTGGTACTGGTATCTCGGTTTATATCAGTGGGCATTCCTATTTCGTTAATGAAGCTCAAGCGCAGTTTTATTCCTCGTTCTATTCAAATACTTACCTGGGGAGGACTCAGAGGAGGTATTTCGGTAGCTTTGGCGCTCTCGCTTACCGACAAAATGCACCGCGAAGAGTTTGTAACCATTACTTATATAGTAGTGGTGTTTTCTATCATTGTACAAGGGCTTACCATTGGCAAGCTGGTGCAAGGGGTAAAAGAAGAAGATACTGAAGAAGTTCCTTCTGGTCATTAAACGCCCTGAAACATACATCATTGAATATGAAGGCATCAAGTCAGACTCAGCAAGTTCTCACAACTTGCCGGGTCTAAACAGGTCATCAAATATTTGCTATCACAACCTCCCAAAGTCAAGGAAGCCCTCACTAAAACGGCTTCCTTGACTTTTTTAAGGTGCGCTGTATATTTATACTTTAGTTGCTGGCACCTGGCGTTGGGCTATTTGCACTATATGCTCCAGCAGGTCTTCCAGGTCTTGCGCTGTAGTAGCTGGGTTCGCCAGTGTTACCCGCAAATAAGTTTCGCCGTTGAGCAAGGCTTGTACTATATAAAATTTACCCTCAGCCAATACTTGTTGCCTAATCAAACTATTTATTTTACTAAGGTCTTCTTGGGTAGCAGTGTACCTAAAACACACAATATTACAGGCGGGTGGCGTGGCAAGTTCAAACGATGGGTGTTGTTGCAGCAATTGAGCAAAGGTATCGCCCAAGTCATAAATAGTATCAATCATTTCTTCCAACAAAGCATCTCCATAATAACTCCAAACAGTAAAAATCTTAAAACCCATTGGAAACTTGGTAGTTTCGAAGGTACGCTTGGCAAAGTTGAACCACTCTTGCTCTTCGTCGTCGTTCCACAGGTAATGGGCGTTTTGGGCAAAAGTATTGTATGAATCGTTCACATCTTTGAACACCAACCCTGTAGCAAGGGCAGGTACCAACAGGGTTTTATGAAAATCCATCACCACCGAATCAGCCCGGTTGATTCCTTGTACTTTGTGGCGGTGTTTGTCAGAAAAAACTGCCGAAGCCCCATGAGCACCATCTACATGAAACCATACATTATGCTGCCCACAAAAATCGGCTATCGCCTCAAGGTTGTCATACGAACCAGTAGCCGTAGAGCAGGCACTCCCCACTACTGCTACTACTTCTTTGCCTTGGGCTATGGCTTGTTCATAATAGCTTTGCAGCAAATCGGTACGCAGGCAAAACTGCTCATCTACGGGTATTTTAATAATGCCTGCATCTCCCCACCCCATAATCTTCACGGCGCGTTCTACACAGTAATGCGCTTGCTCAGACACCATCAATGCCAATGGCTGTTGGTTGCCCTCTTGCCACACATTGGCTGTTGCTTGTTTGCGCCTGGCAGCAAGTAACGCTGTCAGGTTGGCAAGGGTACCTCCCGAAGTCAAAAAACCACCCGCTTTGTCATCAAAACCCATTTTTTGAGTCAAACGTTGCACCACCAGGTGCTCCATAGCTACCGATGATTGCCCCATTTCATAAATACCCATTCCATTGTTCAGGAAATCGCTCATCATAGCCGCCAAAGCTGCTATAGGGGCAGTAGTGCTTATTTGGTGCCCCATATACCGTGGATGGTGTATGTGTATCGAGTCACGCAAAAATTCTTTAAAGTACTCCGATAAACCATTGGCAAAATCATAGTTTTCCCATTTTTCCCGTTGCTTTTCGGGGGTTTGGTAGTCGTTCACCAATAATTTGTCAGGGTTTTGTTGGGTAGTAGCCAAATACTCCGACAAGGTGTCGATGAGCTCGTAACCAGTGGCTTTAAAATCTTCGGGATTGAATGCTTTTTCTATCATGGTTTATCATATTAATTCACTGCAAAATTACACATCCCAGTCTTTTTAACTAAGTAAATTTTAAAATGAAGAAAATATTCCTGTATAGTGTATATATCTCAGGATTTAGTTTGATATATTCCTACTTCATCATCATTTAAAGGAAAAATTACTATGCTCAATATAGACACCATAGACAAAGAGATACTTGGCTACCTGCAACAAGACGCCAAAATGAATATCAAAGAGTTAGCCGACAAGCTCAAAATGACCAAAACACCCGTATATGAACGCATCAAACGTTTGGAAAAAGAAGGGTACATTTCGGGTTATGTAGCACTGCTCAACAAGAAAAAACTCGATTTGCCACTCATTGTTTTTTGCGAAGTAACCCTCACCAGTCAGCAAATAGAATTTATTGAAGCTTTTAGCAATGCTATCAAAGAAATTCCCGAAATAGTAGAATGTTATTTATTAGGTGGGGTGTTTGACTATCTGATCAAGATTGTAGTACCAGACTTAGATAACTACTACAGCTTTGCGTCACGTCATTTGGCAAGTCTACCCAATGTAAGTAAAATACAAAGCTTGTTTGTTTTGAATGAAATAAAGTACTCTACTGCCCTTCCACTTAGCAACAATAAGTCTTAATTAGGCATAAAAGGTACTCAATCATAAAAAAGAATTAGGGTAAGGCAATGCTTGGCGAAACAGGAGGCACTACAGGATACAAATTAACTTTTCCTTCACTTTAGGGCAAAGAAAAATCCTATACCCTAAAATAGAGTAAGGATTCCAAAGGTTAATTGAAAAACTGATTAATTGTATTTTTGAGATTGTTATTACCCCATATAAGTACATTTGTATAGATAGGTATGGGGTAATGTATAAATATTTTTGATTGATTAGTAAAGTTTTTCTTACTTACGTAAGATGTTCAGAAAAAGTTTGACAATATTTCTTTTTTTTTCAACGTTTATTAAAAATTTTTGTCGCTATTGTACACCTTCACTACAAACACAAATTTTCGCAATTTATTTACTTGCTGAGGGCGTTGCAAATACTGTAAATAGTTTGCCGCAGGCTTGATCAGTGGCTTTCGTAGAGAATCGGTTACCTCAAGGTTGGTTGCCACCGAATCCATCATACTTGCCAGGTACCTTGCCTTGATAGCAAAGGTAGCCCCTTCCATCTTTTTGTCCTTTCCGGTAATAAGCCCCACCAGGTTACCACGGGCATCCATTACAGGAGCTCCACTGTTGCCAGGGTTTACAGGAATAGAAATTTGATAAGACGCCGGATTGCCCTGATACCCTGTTTGAGCACTTATAGTGCCCTCACCATAGACAATATCTTCGCGCGGATACGCCAATGTATATACTCTCTCGGCCAATTTGGCTTGTTCAGTACGTAAACTAAACGGCAACTGTCCAAACGTAGTAAAGTTAGTATCAATCACCCGCAAAATGGCCAAGTCCTTTGCTTCATCTCCATACACTGCCTTCACCTTCAGACGCATCAGGCTAGAATCTTTCCTGGTTTCTATGTAAATAGAATCTGCATCTTTTACTACATGGTAATTGGTCACCAAAAATCCAGTAGGTGATATCACCAATGCAGTAGCTCCGGTACTTTTTACCTTGCCAATAATGGCTTTTTTGCTGGCTATTTCCAACTTATTGGTTTTTGCCTCTATGTTTTTTTGCTTGCGTTTGACTACCTTTAGTTCACGATTGAGTTGCAAATAATTGGTAGACTGTTTTTCTTCTACAGAACGAACTTGCTTAAGGTTAAAAAAAGTGTTGCCCAGAAAAATAATGGTGACCGAAGCAGCTACCGCCACTATGCTTTGGTATTTATGCCACAAGCTCTTTATTCTGGCTTTGGTTTTGATTGCACGGCTTTTTTCTTCTACATCAAACAGTTCGCTATGAATGGCACTCATCTTTGCCTTCATTTCTTCTCGATATCGTACCTTTTCCAGGTTCTCTATCAAAATCCGGTGTTCTTCTACTTCCTGAGCCAAATTACTATCAGCTGCAATTTGTTGCTCAAAATCAATCAATTCATTTCCCTCGAGTTGTCCTTCAAGGTAACGTTCTATGGTGGTATACTTTTGCACTATATCCATGGCAGTTCTCTTTCTTTGTTAAAGCCAGCATTTATTTGGGTTTATGTTATTATACTATCATCAAGCTCACAATGCCAGGTGTTTATTCCTGTACATTGTATTCTTTAAAAAATATTTTCTTCAATCGCATCATGCACTTATACTTCTGGTTTTTGGCGTTGGCCGTATTGGTATACCCCATTTTAGAAGTAATTTGCTGCATTGACATTTTTTTGATATAAAAATCCTCCAGTATGGTTTTACAGGGCTCGCCCAACTGAATCATAGACTCGGTCATCATTTGGTATTGTTCCTCCTGTTCGTTCATTGCTTCTGCTTCGTCTTCAAACGGCAAAAACTCTTCATAATCATTGATTTTACCCCCATACTTATTTTTTTCAGCCAGCCTTTTTAGCCATAACCTTCGACAAACAGAATAGAGGAAAGTTTTGATCTTACAAGTGAGTTCAAAGTCAGCTTCTTTCAATCTTTCATACAATACAATCACGCCTTCCTGATAAATATCTTTTGCTTCTTGTTCGGTGCCGCTGTTGCTGGTCACAAAGTGAAGAATCATAGAATAATAAGCTTTGTAAATATATTTAAGCGCTTGGTGACTGTCTTGCTTGATTCCTGCAATTAAGCTTTCTTCGGAGTACTCTTTTTTCAACTTCATTGAGTGCTCTTTTTAAGTGTATATTGGGTAAGTTTATTAAATGAGGTTTTAAAACAAATGTACGTATTATAGTGTGGAAAAGTGCATTTTTTTTACAAAGTAGCATAATTAGCTATACGCATCCTATACAATTACTCCTCCTTATATACGCTCATGCTTTGTTGTATTGCCCTGGCTATATATACTGCCCACCCAAACACTTGTTGCTTTTACCGACAAGATTTGCTTTGTAGCATTAATAAAAAAAGCCTAGGTAAGTAACCCTGTTTTATTTTTTTTTTGCGCTTGGGTTACCTCTTTTATTTTGCGGTATAAAGGGACAAATCTAAAAACACTTTTAACATTAAATACAATGAAAAAAATCATCTTAATGAGCGCATTTTGCCTGGCAATCGGCTTGACTGCATGTGGCGGCGACAAAGGGGGTAAAACTAATGAAACAGATACTACCTCAGTAGAAACAAAAGATACAAGCAATACCAATACTGACACGTCGGTAGATACTGGTCAAAATACTACCTCTGGTGACACTACCAACACCACTGACAGTACTGCCACTGATACTACTAAAAAAGAAACTAAAAGTGGTGAATAACTTTTTTCACCAAATCTAAAACTACACATTGGAGCATGGTGTGTCGCTGACACACCATACTTTTTACTTATCTAAAACAAACAATATCTGCCCTACAACCACTACCAGCAAACATACTACTTAACTATATCAAATACTTCATCTAAGTTGGGGAGCTAATCGTTGCCCACATCACTTTACTCAATAAATACTATGAAAACCAACTACTTAACTCCCTTGCAATGGGGAAAACGGACACTTATGGCCTTTAGTTTGCTGCTCGCGCTTTATGCCTGTAACAGCAACCACGAAAAGACCAGCGAAACAAGTGACACTCCACCTCCTAACAACGTGGCAGCTACAAAAACAAATAAAAAACGAAATATAAGGGATTATAAAGACCAAAGAGGAGCAGCACCCCCTACTAGTAGTTTAGCCGAAGATGCCCCGCCGCCAAAAAATTTGGAGAAAAAACCTGTTAACGACAATACATTTCTATCAGTCAAAACGGCTCCTCTTTCTACCTTTTCTATAGATGTAGACAACGCTAGCTACAGTCGAGCGCGTAAATCTATCAACAATGGGCAATTGCCCAATGTTGGTAGTGTAAGGGTAGAAGAGTTTATTAACTACTTCAAGTATCAGTACAAACAACCCAAAGGAAAGCACCCATTTTCGGTCAATACAGAAGTAGCAAAATGCCCCTGGAATCCTAAAAACCACTTGGTACATATTGGTTTACAAGGCAAACGATTAGACAACAGAAAGTTGAAACCAAGCAACCTGGTATTTTTGATTGATGTGTCTGGTTCTATGAATGCTCCTGACAAACTACCACTCTTGCGTAAGGCTTTTAAAATGCTGGTAAATAACCTGGGCGAAGAAGATCGAGTAGCCATAGTAGCATACGCCGGCAACGCTGGCTTAGTGTTGCCTGCTACTCAAGGGACTGACAAACAAAAAATAATGGAGGCCTTAGACAGGCTTCAGCTTGGAGGTTCTACGGCTGGCGGAGCGGGCATCAAACTAGCGTATAAAATAGCTAAACAAAACTTCATCAAAGAAGGTAACAACCGGATTATTTTGGCAACTGACGGTGACTTTAACGTGGGGGCATCGTCAGACCAGGCAATGCAAAGCTTGATTGAGGAGAAAAGAAAAGAGGGGGTGTTTATTACTGTTTTGGGGCTGGGTATGGGCAATTACCGCGACTCTAAAATGGAAATTATTGCCGATAAAGGCAATGGCAACTACTATTACCTTGACAACCTCAATGAGGCTTACAAAGTATTTGGCAAAGACCTGAAAGGCACTTTGTTTACTATAGCTAAAGATGTAAAAATTCAAGTAGAGTTTAATCCCTCTATAGTCAAGTCATACCGTTTGATTGGTTATGAAAACCGCTTGCTTGCCAACCGAGACTTTAGAGATGACACCAAAGATGCCGGAGAAATAGGCGCAGGGCATACTGTCACTGCCTTGTATGAGGTGACACTGCACAGCAACCCACAAACTGTAGCGGTAGATCAAGATCAAATTCCGGCTAACTTTCAAGCTACCCAATTCAACAATCAACAATTAATGAATGTGCGACTAAGGTACAAAAAACCTGAAGGCAATACAGGCATAGAAACCAACCAAATCATCACTACTAATCATCAGTCGGTAGATGAAACCTCAAATAATTTTCGTTTTTCGGCTGCGGTGGCCTCATTTGGTATGCTGCTCAAAAACTCACAGCACAAGGGTTCAAGCACGTTTCAAACCGTG
The DNA here is from genome assembly GCF_947493425.1 of uncultured Microscilla sp. GTDB lineage: Bacteria > Bacteroidota > Bacteroidia > Cytophagales > Microscillaceae > Microscilla. The sequence goes on from NZ_CANLRP010000004.1 coordinate 29,539, forward strand.
TTGACATTGGCAAAAGGGGCAAAAGGCAAAGATAAGAATCAGTATCGAGTTGAATTTATAGATTTGGTGCAAAAAGCTTCGCAAATAACTACTCAATAATACAACTACTAATATCTGACTAACTTGAAAGGCAGGGTGTATTTTTCATGCTGCCTTTTTTATTCAAAAAGACTTGAGACAGTTACATGTTCCTAATGAAATCTACCAGGCTATCGTTACGGCTCAGCTCTAGTTTTTTACGCAAACGATAACGGGCTACTTTTACACTGTCGGGAGAGATGCCCATAATGGCGGCTATTTCTTTAGAAGCAAAATTTAAGCGCAACAAAGAACATAAGCGTATTTCGCTGGGGCTAATATTGGGATAACGCTTTTGTAGTTTATCAAAAAAACCTTCGTGCACTTGTTCAAAAGCTATCTTAAAGTCTTGCCAGTCACGGTCAAGGTTAAAGCTATAATTAATCAAATGAATAAGTTTAGAAAGGCCTTTGCTTTCTTTGTCTGATATGTCGTCTACTGCCTCTTCGATAGAGTCTTTGAGCTCAGTCAAGATATTGTTCTTTTGAATAATGTGCAACGCATACGTAGTTAGCTCTCTATTTTTAAACTTAAGGTCTTGTTCAGCATTTTTCAACTCTGCCTGAATGAGTTCTTCTTTGGTTTTAAATATTTCTTTGTTTTTGCGGTTACGCAAACGCTGACGACTCACTATAAAAAAGGCCATAGTAAGTATCAACAATAAACCTATAAGTATAGAGCGTTGGCTACTTATTTCTTTGTCTTTTTGTACAATTTCGCTTTTTCTTAAAGCCAGTTCTTTTTCCTTCTTTTCAGTTTCGTATTTGGTTTCTATTTCGGCTATTTGACGACTTTTCTCAATGTTAAAAAGGCTGTCTTTAAGGGCATAATGTTTTTTATAATATTTCAGTGCTTTATCTGCCACCCCCTTGGCCTCATACAGTTGGGCGTATACCTCATACACTTCTTTTTCCTCTTCTTTGGCTGTTACCTTTTCTGCCATTGTCAAGGCTTCCTGAAGCACTTCTTCGGCTTTGTCATAGTTTTTCAGTTTTACATGTACCGACCCCACATTAGACAAAGTAGTGGCCATTCCTCTGGGGCTACCTTTGATCTCACGCTCTATAGCAAGCGACTTGTTATAAAACTCAAGGGCTTTTTTATAGTCTCCTTCCGACTCATAAGTATCGCCTATATTATTCAAGGCTTTTGATTCGCCAGAACGCTTCTTGAGCTCTTTGTAACCTTTCAAAGCTTTTTCGAACATACTACGAGCTTCGCCGTGTTTATTTTGCCAGGAGTAAGTCAGGCCTATGTTGTTTTGCAAGCGGTTGGCCAATGCTTTGTTGTTTAGCTTTTTCGATAATTGAAGTGCTTTGTTATAATAAGTTCTTGCTTTGTCGAAGTTTTTGATATTGAGCAAAAACACTGTGGCCAGTAGGTTAAATGATGATGCCAGTTGTACTTCATTGCCTAATTTCTCGTTTATTTTTACTGACTCAACCAGCGGTTTAATGGCTTCTTGCCCATTGCCATTTCTATAATAAGCCAACCCCATCACATGGTATGCTCTACCCACGCCTGCCGGGTATTTTACTTTCTTGGCAAGGTCAATAGATTGATTACAATAATTTCTTGCTTTTTGAGGGTCTACTCTTGTAAGCAGGTAGGCGATTCTATTCAATAAATCTACCTGGGCAGAATCTACAGAACCTTTATTTTTTTTAAGAACAATTAGCAAACTATCGACCTCCTTGTTTTGGGCTGATAAACTGTGGGAAGTGATAGCAAATAAAAAACATATTAAAGATATAGTATACTTCATAATTGGCTTTAATGAGGATCTCAAACTCATCAATTTATTATAAATCAATTGAAAATCACCTAGTATAGTTAGGCATAAATCGCACTGCCATTGTTTGAGAGTTACCTCTTAACGTATCGAATATTTTGTTTGGCAAATATAAAAATTTACCCAAGATAAAATTGGTTTTTATAAAAAAGCATCGTTCTAAGGCGTAATTATTTATGGTATTTGATTCATACACACCCATCAAATCCACAAAAATGAAGCGTTGTTTTTTATCAGGTTTTATTATTTCCAAACAAGCAGTCACAAGTTATGTAAAATCGCTATTTATCACAATAAAAAAGGCTAAAAATCCCAGTGGATTTTTAGCCTTAAATATTTAATTATGCATTAAAACCTGACAAGTTATTGCTTCATAATTTTCAAAGTTTTATTGCCATTTACTGTCCATACTTTGATGATATAAAGCCCTTTACTGAACTTAGAAATATCAAACTCTTCTTCTACAACACCAGTCTCAGAAGTACGATTTCGGCTGATTAGGCCTACCCCATTCACATCTGTCATCAACATTTTCACATTGGTTCCGATGGCAGCTTGTACTTTTACTGTAGTAAAGCGCGTGGCTGGGTTAGGGAATGAAGTAGCATACACTTGTTTTACCCCTTCAGGATTATAAGTAGTGTTTACTACTGTAGTAGCTGCTTTGCTATTGATGCCCGCCGCACTGCTTCCAGGTACAATGTTTACAATGTAGTCTTCAACCTCTCCGTCGCCTATGGTAGCACAAGGGTCGTTAGGCACATTGTTGTACTCCATAGACACCCTCATACGGGTAAGCCCAGCCTGAGCAGACGATGGAACAGTAATACTTCCAGAAATAAGAGAAGTAGTAGAAGCACTACTGGTAGTAAATACTCTTTCACCCGCATCAGCAAAGTCTCCATCACGGTTATAGTCAATCCATACCGTGAAACCTTCATTGTATTGAGTAGCCGCCCAGCCAGGAGTTAATGTAATATTTACACTGTTTCCGGTAACCAGATCAGTTGATTGAGCAGTATAGTCGCCGTATCCACCAGCATTGGCACCCGATTGGTTGTCAATTGTACCTATTTGTACCCTATCAATCCATTCATAGTTAACTCTTGTGCCAGAAGAAGCACAGTAACCAGTAGGAGCCCCACCACCACCAGTAGAAGTTGATCCCTGAAGGATGATGTTATCTATTGAAATATCACTGGTGTAGTTAGTACCAGTAGCACCCACAAATCTCACTTTTACATCACCACTACTATAAGCACTAAAGTCTACTGTAGCTGTAAGCCAAGTTGATCCTTGGTTTCCAGACTTGGTAAAGATGGTATTCCAGGTAGTACCTCCATCGGTACTTGCCTGGAGTTCCAGGCTACCCATTGCAGCACCATTCATATTGTAATCAAACCTAAACTCAGGGTTGGTCAAGGCAGCCACATTGAAACAAGGACCATTTAAGATGGCTATTTTTCCAGGGAAACCTGTACCGTTGCCAGTTGCCTCAGTAAACAAATAGAAAGTACCATCACTTGCACCAGAAGGACCAGTACTGCTTGAAGGTGTAGTGCCAGACTGACGTGTCCAGTTAATGTTGTCGCCAGTTGATTGTGACCAGTCACCCAAACCAGCTTCAAAGCTTTCAATATAAGGGAAGGTAGTAATAGATGACACACAGTTGCCACCACCAGTCGAGCCAGTTTCTACCTTGATATTATCAATGGCTATATCACTTTGCCATCCGTTGCTGGCATTGGCACCAGTAGTTACGGTAAACCTAAACGATACATTGGCACCCTTATAAGCATTTACATCAATTGACTCGTTGAACCAGTTATTGCCTTGATTGCCTGACTTAGTAAATATTTGAGTCCAACTTGCACCTCCATTAGTGCTTACCTCGGCTTTTAGGTTATTTATCTGAGTACCATACATGTGGTAGTCAAATGTAAACGTTGGATTATTGGTTGCCGAAAGGTCAAAGCAAGGGCTAATTAAGGTAGCTGTTTTGCTTGGAAAATTAGGGTTAGAGGCCTCTACATATACATAAAAAGAACCATCATTTGCACTGGTAGGTCCAGTATTGTTTGATCCGGTAGCCCCTGATAAACGAGTAAAGTCTGCGTCATCAGAAGAAGACTGGATCCAACCACCCAAACCAGTTTCAAAGCTTTCGCTGTAAGGGAAAGTAGTGATGCAAGTAGCAGGCGTAGCAGAGGTAGTAAAAGTAGTCGATCCTGAATAGTTGCTTGCTCCAGCGCTACAATTGGCTCTTACTTGTGCTTCATAGTTGGTGCTTCCGGTCAAGCCTGAAAGGTTGGTAGAAGTACCACTTACTCCATTTACATTTGTCCAGGTAGAAGTACCTTGTACACGGTAGCGAACATCATAATTATTGGCACCACTCACTGCGCTCCAGTTCAAGGCTGCTGTAGTTTGCGCTACATTAGAAGAAGCCAAGCTACCAGGAGTACCACAAGCAGGCGCAGCGGCAGTTACGGTAGCACTAAAAGCACCCACTCCGTGAGTTCCTACTGCTACCAGATTGTCTACACTACGACCTTCAATCATTACTACAGGTACATTACCAATGGTGTTAGGCCCTTCCTGAGTCCAGGTAGTAGCAGTACCATTTAGAGTTTCTGTAGAGTAAAGTCCAGTACTGGTACCTACCAAATATACAGTTCCTCCGTTAGAATCGCGGTGAATCTCTGCCCAGCGAACTGAAGGACCATTTCCTGAACCATCAGCGTTTTGTTCAAGATTACCACTAATGTCTGTCCAGCTAGAACCAGCATTGGTAGAGTAAAAAATACTTTTTACCTGATAGTTAGAGAAAACTACCACTACATTGTTAGAATTATTAGGGTCTACTGCAATACCGCTTACGTAAGCACCAGCTGGAAAGCCTTTACCAGTATAAATATCTACTTTAGAAGGGTTGCCAGTATGGGCATTGTCTAAACGAAATAGTTTACCTGTACTTGTTCCGTAATACAACACATGGGCAGCATTGTTCTTAGACACATCCAGTGCAGAAATAGCCTGCCTATTTTGAAGCTCAGTAGCCGTAAGCCCAGCATCAGAGCCAGCAAGGTTAGTCCATCCAGTATTGGTTCCACCAAAAGTATACCCACTATTGATAGCACTTAAATTAGTATTTCTCCAGATACGATTGCCCGCTGGGTAATACATAATGTTCTGATCGGCTTTGTCTAAAATAAATGGGTTTACAAACATTTGACCAGTAGCCGAAGAAGGCTGAATACCATCTGCATCACTTGGGTTTTCAATATTAGGTCCTTCAAAACGTAAAATGTTACCGTTTTGAGTACTGGTATAGCGAATGTCTTGACCCGCTACAATAGCCACATAACAACCATCGCCTCCAGCACGCTCTTCGCCCCAGTTAGACGTTCCCGAAAAAGAAGTGGCAGTCCACTTACCATTGTCTTGCAAACCAACCATTAGACGAGAATCGTTGGCAGTTTCAGGGTCAATGGCTATCCCATATATTTGAGTAGTATAATACCCATTGCTTAATAAAGTCCAGGCAACAGGGAATGTACCAGCACTGTTGGCAAGGTTGTTTTCTGTACGGCTAATTCCACCATCGTGTCCAGTAAGCATTCTTGCGGGGTTAGATGGATAAAAAACCAATGAGTGGTTGTCGGGGTGGTGGTTGTCGTAAGTAGACACATTGTTGGCCGGAGAATAGCCTCCAATCCAGGTGTTGCCTCCTGTACTGGTAAAACCATTGGTAGTACGGTAAAGGTTAGTGCTACCTATAAATACTACATTAGGATTGTCAGGCTTAATTTTGAGGTATTGGTTATAAGAACCTTGTGATAGGTTACCTACTTGCCCACCGTACGCAGGTAAGTTGCTTGAACGGTTTGTCCAGCTTGACCCGGCATTAGAAGAGTAAAATACCTGGTGGTCGTTGGTACCAGCTCCAGGAGTGTTGGCAAAAACATATACAATGTTTTCGTTGGAAGGCGCCACATCTAATACAATTCGTTGGTAGCCTGCTGCCAATGAAGGAGTAATGTTGCTCCAAGAAGTTCCATTGGTAGATTTGAATACCCCTTTGTTGGTACTGGTACTGTTGCTACCTATAGTGGCATAAATCACTCCGGTAGCACTAATTTCAAGGTCTGTATAACGTGCATCTGGAGCGCTCAATACATTGCTAAAACTAGTTCCTCCGTTGGTAGAACGGTAAATACCGTCAAAAGCAGCTACATATACATCACTGTTGGTAGGGTCTACCCTTACACGCAAGTTATACTGCAAACCACCTGTAAAAACAGTAGGATCAGCTGAGGTAGCCGCCAAACTTACCCAGGTAAGTCCACCATCGGTAGATTTAAACACACCGTTTCCACGGAAAGCAGCACCTCCACCCGAAGCAGAGTTGCCTACAATCTCGCCCGTTACATAATACCAGATGTTGGTGTTGTTGGGGTCTTGATAAACATCGGTTACGCTTTTCAACTGCGAAGCACCAGTAGTTTGTGTCCAACTAGCTCCACCATTGGTAGAACGCCACATACCACCTGAAACACCACCTGCTAAAATCACATTCTCGTTAGTACGATCAATAGCAAGTGCACGCGTACGCCCCCCTACATTATAAGGTCCGCGGCGGTTCCAATTGGCAGCGGTTGCTCTTTGATTTTTATCAGATTTTTTGAGTGATGGGGTAGACAGTACGTAGGTAAGCTCTTTTGTCCTGATGTTTTCCGGTATTTTTCCGGTTTTTGGGTCTTTCAAAAGGTTGAGTTCGTAGGCTGCTTTTGCAGCAGGGTTGCCTTCTCTTTTCACCTTTTTTTGTTGGGCATTTACGCCAGGTACAAGCACAAACATGCCAAGTACCAAAAGGGCATATACCCAATTAGAAGTAATAATACGATTCATGCAAAATGATTTAAATTGTGTAATAAAAATTGGAATTAAAAGGATAATTGCTGGGAATGAAAGTAGGGAAAAAGAATGAGTTTACGAAATTTGGATGGGTATACAAAAGGTATACAAGAGGAATTATCTAACAAAAAACAGGTATACAATTATGTAACACCAGATATAAATCATTTGCTTGTCGGTAAATACTAATTTTCATAAAAACCATTATACCAACTACTTACATAAAAAACACATTGACAAACAAACAGAACATAGTTCAAAAAAAAGGTAAACATTACAGAGCTATGAAAAAAAGAAAAAAAATACACCAAAAACCAAACAAATTATATAAAAGCACCGTAGCTACCAAATTTTAATAAAGTAATTGATTGCTAAAAACACGTTTTAAATCACATATTACACTGGCACAAAACAACCTTCTTTAGCACTGATTATACCAACTGTTTGAAGCAAATGAGATGTGGTTTTACTACTTTTATTTACCCAACACTCCTCTATTTGAATGGCTTCACAACAGATCAAAGCAACTCTAGTATTTTTTGCAAAGTGGGGTTGCGGTTTTTCTTATTCCAAACTACGGATAGTACTGCCCTGATGGGAATATCTTGTAACTCTATAAACTTTACATTCATGGCATAACCTTCTTTGAGCGAAGTAGGAATGATAGATACACCAAAGCGGTTTTCTACCAACCTGAAAATAGTATTGGCATGCACTGTATAATGTGATACTTTAGGAGAAAAACCTGCATACTCAAACAAGCTCATCACTCGCTCATAGTATACTGGACTGTATGCTTTCTCAAACAAAATAAACTCCTCTGCTTCTAGCTGATGTAAAGACTCAAAGTTGTAGGCACTTAATGGATGATTGGCGGGTAATACCAAAGTAAAGGTATCGTTGAGTACTGGGCGAAGCGCTAAGTCTTCGGGTACTTGATTGAGCCTGACAAAGCCCACGTCTATCTCTTTGTTGAGCAAAGCTTTGACCTGTCCTGTATTGTTCATTTCGTTTAGGCTAAAACGAATGGTGGGATGAGTTTCACGAAATTTAATAAGCAATTCAGGAATAATATTTTGCATAGCCGACCCCACATAACCTAGTGTAACACTTCCCTCTTTGCCCTCTTCCATTAGTTTGGCGTGCTGCAATACTTCATCCAGATTTTTGATCACCATAGACAATTCCTGCTTAAGGTACAAGCCAACAGGGGTCAGCCCTACTTTGCGATTGTTACGCTCAAACAACTGTACCCCTAGATCATCTTCCATTTGCTTGATTTGGCGACTCAACCCTGGCTGAGAAATATATAAGCGTTCGGCAGCTTTTCTAAAATGTAAGTCTTCGGCTACCGCCAAAAAGTACTTAAGGTGCCGTAGTTCTATTTGATTACCCATTGTTATCAATTATTGCCTAAAATAGTCTTGTTAAGCATCAAAAATATTAAGAAATTTGAATATTAGTCCATAGTTGATAGTCAATAGTCCATAGAAAACTATTAACTCACTGGTTATCAGTTATACACCACGATATTAAACATTAGAAAAATGCTCACAACCACCACTAATTTCAAACAACAAATACTACAGGGGCTTCCGGCTGAACTTCCAGCAAAACGAGAGTACCCTCAAAACGCTCACCGTGCCCCCAAACGTAAAGACATATTGTCGCCAGACGAGAAAAAACTGGCCATTCGCAATGCCTTGCGATACTTTCCGGAGGCTTGGCACCCAACACTTGCACCAGAGTTTGCCGAAGAACTCAACGACTACGGGCGTATCTATATGTACAGGTTTAAGCCCGCTTATGAGATGTACGCCCGTCCCATTGACGAGTACCCGGCAAAGTCGCGTCAGGCAGCCTCTATTATGCTTATGATTCACAACAACCTTGACCCCGCTGTAGCACAACACCCCGAAGAGTTGATTACTTATGGAGGCAACGGAGCCGTATTTCAAAACTGGGCGCAGTACCTGCTCACGATGCAATACCTGGCTACTATGACCAACGAACAAACCTTGCATATGTATTCGGGACACCCTATGGGGCTGTTTCCTTCGTCTACCGAAGCTCCTCGCGTAATAGTAACCAATGGAATGATGATTCCGAATTACTCGAAACCCGATGACTGGGAAAAATTCAACGCATTGGGCGTGACCCAATATGGGCAAATGACAGCAGGCTCTTATATGTACATTGGTCCTCAGGGTATTGTACACGGCACCACTATTACAGTAATGAATGCTTTTCGCAATACATTGCCCAAAGGTGAAACTTCGGAAGGTAAAATTTTTCTGACGGCAGGCCTGGGTGGAATGAGTGGAGCTCAACCCAAAGCAGGCAACATTGCCCGCTGTGTAACAGTGTGCGCTGAAGTAAACAAAGCCGCTGCCAAAAAACGTCACAGCCAGGGCTGGGTAGATGTATTGATCGACAATATAGACGAGCTGATAGCCAGGGTAAAAGAAGCTCAGGCAAACCAAGAAGTGGTGTCTATTGCTTACTGTGGCAATGTAGTAGAAGTATGGGAAAAGTTCTACGAAGCAGGTGTTTTTGTGCATGTAGGCTCTGATCAAACCTCTTTGCACAATCCTTTTTCGGGAGGATATTACCCGGCAGGCGTATCGTTTGAAGAGGCCAATGAGATGATCCGCAATGAACCTGAAGCTTTCAAGGAAAAAGTATACGAATCGTTGCGTCGCCACGTGGCCGCAGTAAATAAACACTGCGCCAAGGGTACTTACTTCTTTGACTATGGCAATGCATTTTTGCTGGAGTCGTCGCGTGCTGGTGCCGATGTATTGGCCGACAATGGCATAGACTTCCGTTACCCTTCGTATGTGCAAGACATCTTAGGTCCTATGTGTTTCGACTATGGTTTTGGTCCTTTTCGCTGGGTGTGTACATCGGGCAAGGCAGAAGACCTTGCCAAATCAGATGCTATAGCCACCCAAGTGTTGGAAGAAATCAAAGCGAGTTCGCCCGAAGAGATTCAACAACAGATGGAAGATAACATTCAATGGATTGCAGAGGCTGGCAAAAACAACATGGTAGTGGGTTCGCAAGCCCGTATTTTGTACTCCGATGCCGAAGGGCGTGCCAAAATCGCTGAGGCTTTTAATACCGCCATTGCCAAGGGAGAAATCTCGGCGCCTATAGTATTAGGGCGCGATCATCACGATGTAAGTGGCACCGATTCGCCTTACCGCGAAACCAGCAATATTTATGATGGCAGCAAGTTTACGGCTGACATGGCAATTCATAATGTGATTGGCGATAGTTTTAGAGGCGCTACTTGGGTATCTATTCATAACGGTGGCGGAGTTGGCTGGGGCGAAGTGATCAATGGTGGCTTTGGCATGCTGTTGGATGGTAGCACAGCCGCAGAAAACCGTTTGAAAAAAATGCTTTTTTATGATGTAAACAATGGCATTGCTCGTCGCTCATGGGCACGCAACCAAAACGCACGTTTTGCCATAGAACGCGAAATGGAACGCTCGCCTGAGTTGAAAGTAACCTTGCCTCACCTGGTAGATGATCAGTTGTTGGAAGGATTGTTTTAAGGTAGCACAAATGGCAAAAGCCCGCATGGTTGTCATCCATGTGGGCTTTTTTGTTATACCTTTATTCCAAACACCGCTCATCAATCTTGTATATAACAATTAGCATATTTCGTACTCTACCCAGCTTTTTTTCAAAAGTACCGTCATCGCCTCAGCTCATGTCTCCACGAGCTGATCGAAACCTTGAAAAACACTGTTCCCAGACGCTGTAATGAGGCGATTTGTGGAGACACAAACCAAGGCGAAAAAATAGTAGGGTAGAGTACATATTTCGTTGCTCATAAACATTTGTCTGATTTACTGTCCAACGTTTTTTATGAAAACATAATGCATTTAGTCCAATGGGTAACTATTTTTATTTGGGCAATTAAGTGCAAAGAGGTAACTTGCAAAGTAAAGCCATTTAAGCTTTAAACAATACACACAAATATTGGTGACAAACTTCATCTTTAAATCAAATGAAAAAAATCAGAATAACTCTATTAATCATTATTTTATGCACATTGGGAACACTTCGTACCTCATTTGGGCAGGTATCGTTTTCTCACTCTGCAGGCGCCTATTTTTTTATCTTCGAAGGGCATTATAACACACTTAGGAATGGTACCAAAATAAATTTACATTCTTAACCTCATCTTTCGCTGACAGAATTCGTTAAAAAAACTTGTCGTAGCGCTGCTATGCCGCGTTTTTTTGCCTCTCCTGCCAACAAAATATTTTGTTAAACTATAGAACTTTATTTTTACACCATTCCTTAGCAGTATTGGTCTTGATTATTCTCCAAGACTACATCTAATCAAGCTTGGCAACAGCAGCATATCGCTTGGTACTCAACTCAAAATAGCTTCAGGTGGACAAAGCTCTAATGACGAACATTTTTTTCTAATTGGAGTACCCATTATGTCAGAAATTCACTTTGGACGCCACGCAACCCCCAACAACCGTTCACGTTTAGGTGCTTTTATGGGAGCTGGCTATGGTATTTATAGTGGACTTTTTGCTTCGCCTGTAGCAGATGAAGAAAACCGAATTAGAGGGCTTGCACTTAGCAGCGGGCTACGAGCCAAGGTGGATAATACAGAATTTGAGCTGGTATTTTCGTATGCCAAAGACAGCTCCTCCCCTACCAGAATATTTACCCTGGGAGTTTCTGTCATTTTATAAAACTATATCATCACATATACTTGCTATGAGAACCAATCAGATGTAACCCTGAGTAAGAGCTTGTTGGGGCTGTAAGCTTTGGCGTTATTGCATGATTTTGACTACCAGCATAGCGCTACTATTCATTCAAAATTAGTTTAAACATTAATTTTCAAAGGTGAAACAGCTCTCGATAAAGCTCGGTTTAACGCATACTGATAGCAAATTCATCATAATTACTTTCAAAAATGCCCCTAACAAGCGCTTAAATGTACTTAAAGCTTTACCCCTATAAACAAAATATCATCGCGTTGGGTGGTACCCTCCATGTGGACTTTGAGGGCTTCTTCCAGGGCTTGCTTTTGTTTAGACAAAGGCTCATCCATATTGTCTAGCAAAAGTTTGTTGAGTCGCTTATTGCCAAAACTCCGCCTGCGCACATTGTTTTGATCTACAAAACCATCGCTTCCTACGTAAATCAAACTACCCTTGGGCAGGGTAATTTGTTGGTTATTAAACAAAATATCATCGTTTTGATACCCACCAATCGAGCGACGATCACCTTTGAGCACTTGTAACTCGGTGATGCCTTTTTCTATATAATACATAGAACTTTTGGCGCCGGCAAACATAATATTTACTTGATTTTCTAAATGTTCGAGGCGTAAAATCACCAAATCCATCCCGTTGTTATTCCCAGTTTCTTCTTGCCGCAACGCCATTTTTATTTCATCGTGCAGTTTATGTAATATTTCAGCAGGTTCAAGCAAATCTTTAATCAAAATCAACTTATCGATCAGAGCTTTGCCAATCATACTCATAAATGCTCCTGGCACTCCGTGTCCAGTACAATCAGCTGCAATTAGAAATACCTTGCCTTGTACTTTTTTTATCCAATAAAAATCGCCGCTCACCACATCTTTTGGGGCATACATAATAAAGTGTTCACCCAAAGCAGTCTCTACATTTTTATGGTAGGGCAATATAGCCTGTTGTATAGTTTGGGCTGCAGTGATACTTTTATGAATCTGGCTGTTTTTTTCCTTAATACTTTCTTCACTTTCTTTGAGTTGCTCGTAAGCCTTGCGTAATACGTGTTCACTCTGGCGTAATTTACTATTGGTAAATTCCATTTCCTTGTTTTTTTTCTCGATAAAATCACGTTGAGACATGATCTCCTCATGGTTTTGGTGTAGCTCTTCGTTTTGCGTTGCGATTTCCTCTTTTTGCAATTGAATTTCTGCATTTTGCTGTTTTAGTTTCCGTCGCCCCCTTTGTGAGGCGATAAAAGCAAACAACACAAAACCCAACAGCAAGGCACCCAATATAAGCAATATAGTGCCGTACTTTCTCAGTGTTTTCTCTTGCTTAAGCTGCTCTTGTTGCAACTCCTTTTCTTTTTGGGCTGCCTCAAGTGCCTTACTCTGTTGCATGCGCTCCGCTTTTTCTTTAGCTGCTACTAACTTTTGTTTTTCGGCTTCACGTCTTCGTTGCTCTGCTATAGCCTTCTGCTTTTCGGCAAGGCGCTTTTGCTTTTCAGTATTGGCCTTTTGTTCAGCCAGTGCGAGCAACTGCTCTACCCGCTCTTTTTCCAGTCGTTGGTTTTTAAACTGCTCTTGTTGTAATTCTTGATTACGCTTCAGCAAAGCCAGCTCTTGCTCTTTCAGCTTGAGCGCTTGTTGTTGTTGTTTTCTTTCCAGCTCCGATTGCTTCAACTCAGCCTCTTTGCGGTTTCTTTCGGCAATAAGTGCCTTTAGTTTACTTTCTTGTTTTTCTACATCCACCTGCTTTTGCAATAGCTTTTGCTGGGCTACACGCTGTTGGCGAGCCATTTTATCTTTTAGCTCCTGGTGTTTTTTAAAGTACTTTTGCGACTCCTCAAAGGCTTTCTCTTGTTGATACACCTCTGACAACAGCTTATAACTGCTTACCAATACCTTTTCAGCTTTTATGGGTTCTGCCAAGTCTATAGCTTTATTTGCTTGGGAGATTGCCTTGCTGTTGTTGCCACTCAAATAATAATATACCGCCAAATAGTTATAGGTATCGGCTATTTCGGCAGGGTTGCCTTGTTTCTCTCTAATATCAAGCGCTTTGATATAATAAGACCGGGCTTCGCGATACTTACCAATACTGGTATAGGCTACCCCTGTATTGATGTAGGCAATTGCCCGTGCATTTGCGTTCATCCCAGGGCTAACCCTTTGCCCAACGGTGAGTGCCTGGTTGTAGCTTTCGAGCGACTTTTGTTGATTGTCGGCTTTTTTATACAAATACCCCAGGTTGTTATAGGCATTGGCTACTTTGGGGATATCGTTGCTGTTTTGATGAATCGCTAATATTTGGCTGGTATACTCTATAGCCTTTGCATAGTTTTTTTCGTGCTTATGCAAAGTGGCCAGCTCTTCGAGTATGTCCAACCGTTCGTCTTTTTCAATATTTGTTTGTAGCACCTCTTCAAAGCGTTGGATAGCCTGTTTGTAGTTGCCTAATTGTTTAAAAGAATAACCCAGGCTTTTGAGCGTACGGGCAAGGGGTAGCTTGCTTTGCTTTTCAATCTGATGCGCAGTTTCAAAATATTCTATAGCTTTTTTATGGGCATTTTGTTGTTGGTATGCACTGCCTATTTGCTGCAATAGTGGCACCTTAGCCACTGGTTGTTGGGTTTTGTCGAGTTGGATCAATAACTGGTTCACGTTTTGGGCATGCAAACTCCCCGTTGCACAAAGGGTTCCAATAAACAGCCATAGCAGCAAGGTTTTTCTTAAATAGGCGATCGTTATACTTATCATAAGCTAAAGGTTTACCTGCAAGCCTCCCTGAATGCGTAAAGGTAATTGGGGGGCACCAAAAAATGCGTGAGAGGGGTTGTCTTTGTTGCCACTAAAATTGGATACTCGATATTTTTGATTCAAGGCATTGAACACATTGATGAAAATACCTGATTTTTTGTATAATTGGTAACGCAACGACACATTAAGCAATGCATACCCATCCAGGGTTTGTCTTTTGGTAGGGTTATCTGCCTGAAACGCGTTCATACGTTGCTCGCCTACCCATACCAAGCGAGGTGAAACAGAAAAGCTTTTATAACTAAAGTCTATGCCTGTTTTTATTTGCCAGGGAGCCACCAGTTCTATTTCTGCCTTGTTGCCATCACCTAGTACATCTACCCTACCGTCTACATAGCTTACAATAAAATAGGCATTTAGTTTAGTATTTTTCATTTCCTTGCGATAGTCTAACTGTAGACTCCCTCCATAGTTTTGTTGCTGCCCCTCGTTTACGGGTACTTCTATAAAGTCAACGTTCCAACCCAGAAATTGTCCATTATAAATATTGGTATGATCCGCATCCGACTTATCGTTAAACAAGTCGGTGAGCCAGGTATAGTAACTATTGATGCTCACCGAAAACGCATCGGTAATAAAATAACGTGCCCCAAAGTCCAGGTTTTTTGCCTGAATAGGTTTTAAGTCAGGGTTGGGCAAATGCCAAAAAAATGATTGATAGGTTTGTCCACCATCATTAGAGAAAAAAGAACCATAATGCTCGAAAGTACGCAAGGGGCTGGGCGCCAGAAAAGAAGAACCATACATTAGCCGTAAGGCGAGTTTTTTGGAAGCTTGCACCACTACGCCCATTCGGGGGTTAAGGGTGGTTCCAAACCTCGAATTGTTATCATAACGGCTACCTAACGTAAAACTAAATACTTGATTGGGGGCATACTGTATTTGGGCAAAGCCTCCTATATTTGAGTAATTGACCTGGAAAAACTCCGCAGGTAAATCAGTCCCTGTAATAGTTCCCTGAATACCCTGCCGAGGATTAATTGGATCCGACAAATCGGCCGTTTTGGGTATGGAGTTAAAAAACTCAAAAGTGAATCCTCCTACCACGTTTAGGTTACGGTTGATTTGCCAGTTGACGGTTTGGTTTAGCTTTATTTCGTTGCCCAAGGCATATTTATAGCCAGTAGCCATTCCTACAAATACATTGCGAAAATTGGTGCGGGGGTCCATCTCATAGATGCTCCCCATTAGCGAAGAGGATAAACGCAGATTTCTCAGTTTTTTTGTGTAATTAATACTACTCATCAACACTCCTTGCCCATAGAGTACATCTTTGTTGTAAATAGAATTGTTGGGAGTAACCTGTATCGACGACGAATGCTGCAAATAATTGTAAAACATATTGAACTGGAAATCTTCCATCTTGAGCGAACCAAATACAGCGTAAGCCTTTCGTGGAGCTTCCAGTGTAGGGGATACCGGAACAGTGGGTGTGATAGTACCAAAGACAGTATTAAAAGTACCCGTATTGTAACCACTCAAGTCAAACACAGGATCGTCAGTAGTTCTTTCGTTCAAGTCGGGAGTTTGCTCCTGGAAATACTTGCCTGCCAGGGTAAGCGAAGCCTTGCCTATTTTTTTATACAAAAATAAGTCTCCATTGTAGGTGTTATAATTGCCCATAGATGGCGCAAACTCCACCTCAAAGTTTTTGGCTGATGTTTTAGTAATGATATTGATCACTCCCGCCACGGCATCGGCTCCATACAAGGCAGAAGCAGAACCATATACTATTTCTATTTGTTTGGCAAAATATACGGGATAGTTTTCTGCAATGGGCATTCTTTCGTTGGTGGGCGATGAGATACGCACTCCATCAAGCAAAATAACAAACTTTTCTTGCCCCACAATGCCTCTTGTAATGAAGGTATTGAATGAGTTTTCATCGTTTATATCATCTACTTTAAAATCAGGCAAATCCATTAATACATCTCTCAACGACTGATAGTTGCGTAAACGTATTTGCTCAGCGGTGATTACCCTGGTCATAGCCAATGCCTTGCCTGACAATTCTTCGTTAAGACTTGCAGTGGTAATTTTCACATCAAATAAACTTTTGGCTACAGGTTGCTTCATTAACTCTTCCAACGACTCTTTAAACAAATTGTCTGGGTCTTGTGCCAGAAGCTGATCATTGCTTGCCAACAGGAGAAGTGAACATAGTAAAGCGCAGATTTGTCTCATAAACCGTTTAGTGCTTGATTAATGGTTGATTTTTAGCAGATTTTAGGTAGCTGTAAAGGTTTATAGGCAAATAATGGTGTGGTATATTACAATAGTCCATAGTATTTAGTCCGTAGTCCATAGCTGATTCGAGTAAATATTTACCTTATTAAGCCCTGTAAATCAGTAGTTTATACTAAATTTATTTACCTACTTTATTTTTAAAAGGGTTTCAGCTTTAGGTATAAACGTGCAATTAAATAGTTTTGCACTGATAACCGAGCCTGTAGCTCTGCTACGGTGAGCTCAACGAGTTAATCAGTAGTCAACTTTGGCTAAAATCACTGCGGAGTATTGATATTGGGTCTGCTATCATAAATATAGTCAAAAAATGTGCTGTTTTGTCACAGTTAACTTCAAAACATTATCTTATATAACTTGTTTACACCTTAAAAACTAAAACACCTGGCTGAGATGCTTAAAATCTTTTTAGAAAAAAAGCTATTTGCCAATTAATACACTATAGCCTCACTCCTAAAAATAAAATATCGTCTCTCTGGGTAGTATTTTGCATTTGATTCTCCAGGGTGTGTTCCATCAGCCTTTTTTGTTGATCGACCTCAAGTTGTGCACAAGCTTCCAGCAATTTATGCAGTTTTTTGGTACCAAAACTCTTACGCCGCTCATTGTTCTGGTCTACTAAACCATCGCTTCCCAGGTACAATAAACTTCCTTCTTCTAGCCATATTTCCTGATTGGTAAAGTGTACATTGCTCGCCTGTTTGCCTCCTATCGAGCGTCGATCGCCTTTCAACAATTGTACTTGATCGTTGCCTTTTTCAAAATAATATAAAGGATTTTTAGCCCCGCAAAAAGTTACTTTAGTTTGTCCTTGGTCATTTTTTTCCAGGCATAGCATCACCAAGTCCATGCCGTTTTCGTTGCCCGACTGCTCCTGACTTAGGGCAGTTTTTACTTCTTTATGCAGTTCATCCAATGCCTTGTTGGGCTCATATATTTTTTTAATCAATACTATTTTATCGAGCAATGCATAACCAATCATGCTCATCATGGCTCCTGGCACCCCGTGTCCGGTACAATCTGCCGCTACTAAAAACACCTTACTGCCTACCTGTTCTATCCAATAAAAATCACCACTCACCACGTCTTTAGGACGATAAAGAATGAAATGATCTCTCAATATCTTGTGCATTTTTTGGTCATGCGGCAATATAGCATTTTGAATAGATTGCGCTACATTGATACTATTATTAATCCTACTGTTTACTAGTTGCAGTTTTTTATTTTGATCTGTTACTTGTTGCTCGCTCTCTTGGAGTTTATCGTACGCTTTTCTGAGCACTTTTTCGCTTTGCAACAGCCTGTGGTGGGTCATTTTCAAATCATTATTCTTTACTTCTATAAAATCTCGCTGTGCCATAATCTCTTCCTGATTTTGTTGAAGTTCTTCATTCTGGCTCGCTATCTCTTCTGTTTTTTGCTGTAGATTTACGTGGGCAATACTAATCTCTTCTTTTTGCTTTTGTATTTCAAGATTTTGTTTTTTTAGTTTCTTACGTGCTTTTTGCGAAGCCACAAACGAAAATAAAACAAACACCAACAACAAACCCAATGAGATAAGCAACCCTATAGCATACCTTCTCAGTGTTTTTTCTTGCTTGAGCTGTTCTTCATGCAAACTCTTTTCTTTTTGGGCTGCCTCCAGCGCTTTGGCTTTTTGTAAATTTTCTATTTTTTGCTTTTCAGCCAATAATTTTTGCCGCTCAGTTTCTCTCTTTTGCTTTTCGGTCAATAGCTTTTGCTGTTCAGTACGGGCTTTTTGTTCGGCAAGCGCCAACAACTGCTCTACTTTTCCTTTTTCCAGTTGTTGGTTTTTAAGTTCAGCGCTTTGCAACTCTTGATTTCTTTTGAGCAGTTCCAATTCTTTTGCTTTCAAGGTCAAGTCTTTAGCCTTTTTCTCCGATTCAAGCTTAAGCTGTTGTAACGATAAGGCTTGTTTTTCCTTTTCGGAAAGCAACATTTTAAACTCGTTTTCTTTTTTCTCTATCGCCAATTGCTCTTTCAATATGCGTTGCTCCTCTGCATTTTGCGCTTTGTTCAGACTGTCTTTGATGCTTTGATGTAGTGCATAATATTTCTGGTAATTTTTAAGGTGATTGTTTTGCTGATAAATACCTGCCAACACCTGATAACTATTTTGCAACACCTGCTGCCCTGCCACACTAGTCGGCTGGTTTTTCACCAAACGAACTGCCTCTTTTGCATAACTCAAGGCATTGGTATTGTCACGGCTAACATAATAAGTAGCAGCCATATAGTTATATAGCTCCGCAGTTTTTAAGGGTGCTTGTTGCGCTTTGCTTATTTTCACCCCTTTTTGGTATTGATTGAGCGCATTGCCAAACTGCCTTTGTTGAGTATATATAGTACCAATATTGGTCAGCAAGTTTATTTTTTTACGCTGATACACCACACTACTTGGCAGCCGCTCGTACAAGGGCAATGCTTGGTTAAAAGCAGCAAGTGCCTTGGTTGGTTCCTCCAATTTTTGGTGCAATACACCTATATTATTATAAGTGTCTGCCAGTACTCCCAACTGGGCACTTTTTTGGTTCAACTGAAGTAACTGTTGATTGCTTGCCAATGCTTTTTGGTATTGTCCAGTGGTGGTATAAATGCTCGCCAGCATTGTAAGCGCTTGTCGGCTTTGTTCAACATCTTGTTTTGCTTGGTATATGCTCAATGCCTTTTGGTAGGTTTCAGTAGCTTTAGGGTAATTTTTTGCCAGGTAATATGATTTTCCCTGAGCCATTAACAATTGTGGGGCTGGTTTTAATTGATATGATTTTTGGTAGTACTCGATGGCTTTCTCGTGTGCTTGCCAGGTTTGGTATAAATCTCCTATGTCATGGTAAGTCACCGCCTGCAGTGTTTTATTTCGCAACACCTCAAACCCTACTGCTGCCTGCAAGTAATAATTGAGCGAGTTAGACAATTGTTTGTTTGCCTTGTAAGCTTTGCCCAGGTACAAAAGACTCAGCGACTTTCCGGCAGCATAGTTATGTTTGCTCGCCAAAGCAAGGGCTTGTTGAGCATATCCAGTAGCCTTATCTGCTTGCTGTAAGCTTAATTGTATACGGGCAATATTATTTAAAATATCAGTTTTTTCGGTAGCATTATTAGTTTTAGCCAAACTACTCAGCAGTGATTCTACACTTTGAGCAGTTGCCTGTAGGTGCAAAAAAACCACCAGCAACAGCGTTTTTATGAGTCTTATGAACATTGCAAATGTATGTTTATTTTGGTCGCGCTTAATAAGGTGTACTGGCAGCAAAGGAAAAGAGACAAGTGGTGTATTCAGACACTCGAATTGAACAAAGGGTCACTTAAACTTATAGGAACAACCTAACTGAAAGGTTCTGCCCCGGTTGGCAATGCCAGTAGAAAAAGCCGAGGTAACTGTATAATAAGTGGTATTTAAGGCATTTTTCACCTGTGCATGCACTTCTAGCAAACTGCTAAAATTGTACCTAATCGCTGCATTTAACAACGCATAATCATTTTGGCCAGATACCAAGTCCATTTGACTACGGTATATTCCATGTACGTTTACATTCCACTTATTTACATGAAAGTTACAAACCAGCGAAGCCGCATGGGGGCTGACTGGAAGGGTATCTTTGCTTGTAATAAAAGTATAAGAACCCGTAATTTGCAGGTATTTGGCAATGGTACTTTTCAGTTCAAGCTCTATGCCTTGGGTAGACAGCCCTCCACTGTTTTTAAAACCAGGGGCACCCAAGGGGTTATCAGGGTCGTTTATTGGGTCACCCAGCACAATCAAGTTTGCAATTTGGTTGTTAAAATAGGTGGCTGAGATACGGGTATGTTGTTGTATATTTTGCAAATATACCAACTCTATAGTCCTGATAGACTCAGCCTTCAGGTCAGGGTTACCAAAATCTACCGGGTTGTTTTTATCATACAACTCCAGGTAATTGGGTGCCCGGAAAGCCTGCCCATAAATGGCTTTCAACTTAGAGTTGAACGGGGTGGTATATACTACAGCTGCTCTGGGGTTGATAGAAGAACCAAAATCACTGTAATGGTCAAGCCTTACTCCCAGAGTTATTTGTAAAAAGTTACCTATTCTGTGTTTGTCTTGAATATAAGCACCAATAAAGTTACGGGGTATTTTTTCGTTAAAAGTCAGGCTATCCCTAAAGGCAACCATTCCTTGCTGGTATTCAAGCGTCACAGGGTGGTGGCTCATTAGGTTTGCCACATCGGTGATGGCAGTGTTCGAAAAGCTTACGCCTGCTTTCAAGTCATTATTTTTTAGTATTTTCCAGTCCAGGTCAGCCAAAGCATTAAAGTAGTAAGACCCAAGCAAAGGCCCGGCAATAAAGTTTTCGTTCAAGGCAAATCCTGGCGCTATCTCTAGCCCGGCAGGTATTGCCAAGCCTGACGCCACCCATTTATCAACAGAATAATCTGCCCTCAACTGCAGGCTCACCCGCTGGCTAAAATCTGCCTGATAGGTAGCAAATATAGATGACTGTTGAGTAAACTCCCGGTTTTGATAATTATTAATCACCCTAAATACAAAAAAATCACGCATAAGCCTTTCTGTATAACGCCCCCCTACACTAAAGTTTTTATACTTTAACATCACTGAGGCGTCTGCGCCTTGTTGTGGGTCTTGGGTTGCTTCACCATTACCAAAAATATCAGGAACATTGTCAAACCTATCGCCATCATCGGTAAACAACTTAACAAATGCATTGAAAGTAAAATCTTTGGTTTTTTTAGAAAAATTGCCCGCTATTCTTTTAGAGTTCAGGTTGCCCAATTCAAACAATATTTTATTACTTTCGTGGTCTGTCACAATGTTAATTACCCCCAAAAAAGCATTCGCTCCATACAAGGCAGACCCTGGCCCTCTGATCACCTCTACTTGCTTGATGTTTTCTACTGCAATCAATCGATTGACTACAGATACCCCTCCTGTATACAAGTCATTCAAACGCTGTCCATTTACCAACAACAACACTGATTCTGACAAAGCACTGCCTCTACCCCGTGAGGCTATTCTAATAGTTTTGCCTTGTTCTACATCGTATCCAGTCTGATAACCAGGCACATAGTTGAGCAACTCTTCCAGGTGTGTAATGCCCATATTTTGAATGTCTTGCTGGGTAAACACCGTTACTGAGGAGGGGGCATCAGAAAGCTTTTCTTTGACCTTAGATGCCACTTCTATGTTTACATCCATTGGCTTTTCTACTGGTAGGTTCAATACCTCCTCTATAGGTATTTTGAGCACACTATCAGGTTTTTGAGCGTAAAGTGGCATAGTTATACTAAGGCACAACACACACAAGTAAAAATAAGGAACTTTCATAATAACGATTAAAACAGTTCAACAAATTATTTTTATAGCTTGAAGTCACCTCAATTATTTAATCCTGGATTACAAACAACACCTACAGCCTTAACCCAATAAACAAAATATCGTCTCTTTGCGTAGTATTTTGCATTTGCTTATCAAGCACTTGTTCAATCATTGTTTTTTGTTGTTTAATGGGAAGCAAAGCGCAGGTTTCCAGCAGCTTATGCAACTTTTTTGTTCCAAAGCTTACCCTCTTCTCATTGTTTTGGTCAACAAAACCGTCACTGCCTATGTATAGCAAACTACCCTGGTCAAGCACGATGCGCTGGTTAGTAAAAGGCACAATATTGGGCTGACGCCCTCCTATCGAGCGCCTGTCACCCTTAAGTATTTCGAGTTGTTGGGTTCCCTGTACTACATAATACAAGGGGTTTTTGGCTCCACAAAACGTCACCTGGGTTGTATTCTTAGGGGGCTTGCTTTCGTGTACCTTATTTAAACGTACTACCACCATATCCATTCCGTTGTCATCGCCCGACTCCTCCTGATTGAGGGCTGTACGTATCTCTTTGTGCAATTCTTCAAGGATTTGGTTAGGTTCAAACACCCTCTTAATCAATATGATCTTATCAAGCAGTGTATTGCCAATCATACTCATCATAGCCCCTGGTACTCCGTGTCCGGTACAGTCAGCGGCAATCAAAAATATATGGTTTTCTACCTTTTCAGCCCAGTAAAAGTCTCCGCTTACTACATCCTTGGGACGATAAATAGCAAAATGTTCTTTGAGCAACTTCGCCATTTTTTGATCTCGGGGCAATATGGCGTTCTGAATGGTTTGGGCTACCGAAATACTATTATTTATCCTGTTATTACTCTCTTTCAACTCCTTATTTTTTTGCTTCACGCTCTGCTGACTTTCCTGAAGTTTAGTATAAGCTTTGCGTAATACTTGCTCGCCCTGCAATAACTTTTGATTGGTGATGCTCAATTCTTTGTTTTTCTGCTCTATAAAATCTCTTTGCTGCATAATCTCTTCTTGATTTTGCTGTAAAACGTCGTTTTGATTGGCGATCTCCTCTTTTTGTTTTTGTATTTTAGAATTTTTACGCTTTAATTTTTTGCGTGCCCTCTGCGATGCCAAAAAAGAAATGAGCATAAGCACAAATAGTAAAGCCCCTAACAATAGTATAGTAGTGGCATACCTGCGCAGGTTTTTCTCTTGTTTTAATTGCTCATTTTGTAATGCTTTCTCTTTTTTTGCGGCCTCCAGTGCCTTCGCTTTCTGCAGGTTTTCTGCTTTTTCTTTGGCAGCCAATAGCTTTTGGCGAGTTGCTTCTTGTTTTTCTTTAGCTGCCAATGCTTTTTGTTTTTCGGTGCGGGCTTTTTGTTTGGCAAGGGCAAGTAGTTGTACCACCCGATCTTTTTCCAGTTGCTGGTTTTTCATCTCCGCGTTTTGTAGTTCTTGATTCCTTTTCAACAGTTCTAGTTCTTTTGCTTTAAGGGCAAGGGCTTGTTCTTGCTTTTCGGCCTCTAGTTTGAGTTGTTTCACCGACAAAGCCTGTCTTTCTTTTTCGGCAAGCAATATTTTAAACTGGCTTTCTTTTTTATCGGCTTTGAGCTGGTTTTCCAGCATTTGTTTTTGCTTTATCCGATCACTTTCAGCTATTTTTTCTTTCAGCGCCAAATGTTTGGCGTAGTATTTTTTGTATGCCTTAAAATCGTTTTCTTTCTGGTAAATTTCAGCCAATAACCGATAACTTACCTGCAATACCTGGTTAGCCTGCGGGTGTTGTGGATTGGCTTCACCCAGGTCTATAGCCTTTTGAACTTCTGCCATTGCCTGGCTGTGTTTACTGTATATATACTCTTGAATAGCCATATAATTATACACTCGCGCTACCTCCAGCGGCTTGCCTTGAGCTTGCCTTACCTGCAAGGCTTTGGTATAGCTGCTTTGCGCATTTTTATACTCTTTCAAATAACTATAAGCAACTCCTGCATTGAGCAAAGTACGCGCATACATTTCTTTCCCTTGAACAGATTGATCGCTTTTGAGAAGGACAATTGCCTGTTTGAAAGCCTTAAGAGAACGCGGGGTATCCTTCATTTTTTGATGCAAAAAACCGATGTTATTCAATGCATTGGCTTGCCCGTAGGTATCGCCCAACTGCTGATAAGGAACAAGCGTTTGTTGGGTGTAGGTCAAGGCTTTACTGTAATTGCCACCAAGCTTATTTACAGTAGCCAATTGCTGTAATGTACCAATACGGCCTTTGGTGTTATTGTTTTGGGTGTATAATGCCAATACTTGTTTGTAGTAATTGCTGGCTACACTATAGTCGCGCAATGCTGTATAACAAGCCGCCATGCTATGTAAAACAACCAGCTTATCCTGTGGGTTAATCAGACTCTTTTGGTAATACTCCAGGGCTTTTTTATACACCTCCTTCTGGTGATACCGCGTGGCTATTTTATAATACAAAATGGCTTTTTCCTGTACTCCACTGGCTTGGGCTAACTGTTCTAGCAAATCATTTACATTTTGCGCCCGAAGCACTCCTCCACTCGCCAGACAAACCCCTATGACTATCCATAAAGACAATATGTTGCTTCTTACCATCATGCTTAAAAATTAACCTCCATTCCAAAACGACCATTAAATGTAGGCTGAGGAATTACATCAGTATAAATGCCTCCTTCAAAAATGCCTACGTGTTCGTTATTACCCCCAATCATGTGCTCCATTCTGGCAAAAAAACGGGTATAAGGGAGCAGTTTTGTGACCGACAGTGCCAAGCTTACCATAAGGTAGCCAGGTGCTTTTTCGTCACCAGGGTATATATTGCTTGCCTGTGGGGTGTTTATGTCACCTACCCAGCGCGTACGCGACGACAACGTAATGTATCTCAGCAAATTACGCAGGGTAAACCCTACTGATAGTTTGTGCGCGGCTACTCTGGGCAAAGGCGTAGAATCGCTGCTTTCGCTTACTTTTTGCTGGGCATCGGTGTAGGTATAAATCAATTGGGCATCAAAATTTTTGTGTAAGTTAAGTGATGCATTCAAAGAAACTCCAAGGGCTTCTACACTACCAATATTTTCGTTTCTGAGCCCAGCCGTATTGGTGTTAAAGTACTTATTAAAAATATTTTGTGTGTAAAGCCTCCGTTCTATCAGGTTAGAAGCTCGATTGTAAAACCCAGTAATGTTGATCCGACCAACTTTTTTTATTTTTTGGGTAAAGTCCAGTTCATAAGACTGAATACGCTGGTTTTGTAGCGTAAAGTTCTGCTGGCTGTTTGGAATCATCACTACTGTGGGCCCACCAAATTGCTCATAAGTATAAAACAACGAAGGCGCCTGAAAAGCAGTCCCATAAATGAACTTGATAATGCTATTTTTTACGGGCTTATAAATCACCGCTACCCTAGGATTGATCGTATTTTCAAATAGTTGTGAGTAATCATACCTTGCTCCTGCTGTAATGTTGAGCTGCTCAAAAGGCGTATAGGCTATTTGAGTAAACGCCCCTATTTTTTGTTCTTTTACCGTCAGGGCATCATTAATTTGTGCCACCACCGACCCTTGGTACTTCAACGGGCGCCCCAATACTTCGTCATTGGCATACGCCGGAATACTATGGGTGTTTTCGTACTGTATACCTATAATAAAGTCCAGGCGTTTTTTAAATTTTTGGTTGTAAGTAAAAAAGCCCTTCACTGTTTCATCTTTTCCGGTTACAAACTGGTTTTGGGTTTGGCTGGGGTCGTTAGGTGCTATAAACCTAAAAAAGCGGGTGTCTTTGTCTTGTTGATGTTGTGTATATGATAAATCTGTGGTAAGCACCCCTCCATTAGAAAGGGTGGTTTGATAATTCGCCCAGTAAATATTCTTGTGTACTATCCAACGGTTTTCTTCACTATATAAATAAATAGAAGGTTGGATGCCACGGGCGTTGCCCTCGTCGAAATATTGTCTAAACAAACCTACTTTTAAGTCTTTGTAACGAGCTTCTATAAATGCATTATGATCGTTGATAGGTTGTGCAAACTCATTGGCTATTGGCTGTTGATAATCTTTGACTATCTCGTAGCCATTTTTAGGCTCATTGTCAAATCCATCCGACTTAAACAGCCTGCCATAAAAAACTAATGACAAATCAGCGTTTACCTTGATGTGGGCGTTGCTGGACACATCTAGCGTATTGAAACTACCATAGCTTGCCGAAAAAGAATAATTGGTTTTGGGTGGTGTTTTTTGAGAAATAATATTAATCACTCCTGAAAAAGCATCAGAACCATAAATAATAGAAGAAGACCCATAAACGATTTCTACCCTATCGGCAAACCCCAACGAAATAGAGTTTCCTACCGACAAAAAAGTACCACTCATGGCATTTAGTTTTCGTCCATCAATCAATACCAAAAAACGATCATTTCCATTGATTCCCCTTATGGTGTAGTACTCGCCAAACCTACCCGCATTTTCTATTACATCAACACCTGGTAAATCTTTGAGCAAGTCAGACAAGTCGTGGTAACCATTTTCTTTCATTTGCTTTTGGTTTACCACAATCACACTGGCAGGTACATTCTCAAGTTTTTGGGCATATTGACTGGCACCTAATATTTCAGTTTCAGCATTTACTTGTTCTAAGCGAATAAGTTCTTCTGCCTTTAAGCGAAACCATTCTGCATTATTCAATGAGTCTATTTGCCCTCTTGCCCCCAGACCCAGACACAATAGCAACATCATTACAGTGTATTTCATAGGTCGTATTTAAAGTAGTTTTAATAAGTAGAGTATATAGTTGTATAGCACTATGTATATATCACCAGCTTGTGGTAATTGGCTGATGATTGATGTAAAGAACCAGATACAAAGGAATAAATCGATTAAAAGTATAAGTTTAGAATTTACTTAGTTATCTCTAGTAATGGTGTTTAGATAAAATACAGTGGTTGTATTGATAGATAGATATTTTGAAGAGTAAGAGGAGCTAACAATTCCTCTTTGGTTATTACGTGTAGCGGGCTGTCTGTGTTTTTTGATATTATAAGATAGGGGATAACTAGTTAAAAATCAAAGAAAAAATATCATTTTTAAACTCACTCATCTAAACACAATAGTCCATGGTATTTAGTGATAGTCCATAGCTGATCAGAGTAAACACTCACCTTGTTAAATACTGTAAACCAGTATCTTATATTAATATTGCGTACTCACTTTATTCTTAAAAGTGTTTCGGTTTTACGCCTAAACACCCAATTAAATAGTTTTTAAATTCATCAATAACTGGTCACCAGCAAACAACTTTGACTAAAATCACTGCGGAGTATTGAAACATTAAAGATGAGTAAATAAGGTTCCAAATCTTTTGATTAAGAAAAACCCAACTTGCTAAAATCAAGTTGGGTTGTGGGTTTATAATTCCTCAAGCAAAAAGAGGCAAACAATCATTACTCGGTTACGGTAATTTCGGACGAACTGACTGCTGAAGCATAAAAGAAACCAACTGCTTTTTTAGCAGAGGCCGGATTGATATTTTGTATATTAGTGGGCACATTAGCTATAGGGCTGGCAAAAAGTCCTCCATTGGTCGTTTGTGTTTCCAGTTCTTCAAAAAACTGAAAGGCTTCTTTGCTGATAGACAATAATTCTACTTTAATCTTATCCCCCAAAGCATAGCCTTTGCCATCTTCAGAGATAGGGTTGATACTCAGTCTTACTGGCAATATAAAAGGCAAGCCGTCTACATTGGTATCTTCAAAAACTGAGATGTTACCAGGCTTGTTCAACAATACATCATTGCGGTAAGTCTTGATACGGTAATAATCTCCTGCACCAGGTATTTCATTGGCAAAAAACTCAGCACGGTATCCACTACTCACGTTCACTGGTCCGGGGCTCACATCATCAGCATTTTCTACCCGAATAGAATCAATAGGTGGTACCCTTGTAAGTTGGGTAGTGGCTTGGTACTCTTCACCTTGATACTGAATATACAAAGTATAAGTACGACCTATGGCTCCCGTAAAGTTGCTCAAATAGTCGCCCGACTTCAAATCCGATTCCACAAAATTATATACATTGCCTTGGTCGTCATTTACTCTTACTGTAGCACCACTGGCTCCAGCCGCAGCTGCATTATTAAAATAGTCCTGGCTAATGGTAAGCCTAATCGTTTGTAATGGAGTTTGGTTTGATACCCACCCCTCTACTGTAAGCTGAGGCGTGCTCTCGCCCAATGTTACATTTATTTCGTCTTCGCACGCTGTCATGGTGGCCACTGCTACCATACACATGATATATAAGTATATTCTTGATTTCATTTTTGCCGCTTTGTTTTAAAACTTGAAATTATAAGTAACCGATGGAATAACAGAGCCTATGATAGAATATCGATAAGCACGGGTAATGGTTGGGTTATCAGCGTCTGCCTGAAAAAATATAGAGAAAGGGTTTCGGTTAGCATACAGGTTATAAATAGAAAACACCCAGAATCCCTGCCAACGCTTTTTGGTGTTTTTGGGTAATAGGGTCAAGGCGATGTCTAAACGATGGGCTGCCGGAATACGAAAGTTATTACGGCTGTTTTCAGCATTGTGGGGTGCCACTATCCCTTCAAACTCAAAACGATTGGAAGGAAAAGTAGTGGGTGTACCTGAAGCAAACATAAAGTTTGCCGATAACTCTACCCGCTTGCTCACCTTATACATGCCTACTACATACAAGTTGTGCGTACGGTCAAAACGGGTGGGATACCAACTGTTGTTATTAATCCCATTGACTTGACGCTCAGTGCGTGCCAGGGTGTAGCTTAACCATCCGGTAAATTTGCCGTTGTTTTTCTTCAAGTAAAGTTCTAAACCATAAGCTTTGCCCTCGCCAGTGAGTAAGTCGCCTTCCAGGTTTTCGTTGAGTAGTAAGTCGGCACCATCTATATAGTCTATTTGATTTTGGTAAAGCTTATAGTAAGTTTCTGCCGAAAATTCGTAGTCATTGTTTTCACCAAAGTTTTTAAAGTACCCCAAAGCTACCTGGTCGGCAAGCTGAGGTTGAATGTTGTTGGTGCTGGGTGTCCAGGTATCTAAAGGAATAGAGGCAGTAGAGTTAGACACCAGGTGAATATATTGTGCCATTCGGTGGTAACTTAGCTTGAGCGAAGATGTACGATTAAGCATATATTTTGCCGAGAAACGAGGCTCAAAATTGCCATACTCCTGAATACTCTCCCACATTCCGTATTCTTTACTACTCACAGGTTCGCGACGCTCGCCAGCAGGTGCATCGCCAAAAGTAATGGCTTTGCCAGCGCCAAGGTAGTTAAACCAAGAATAACGCAAACCATACTCCAGGGTCACGTTATCGCCAATGCTTTGCTCATTGCTCAGGTATACGGCGGTTTCCAGGCCAAACTGATCGTCTAGAGAAATATCGCGGCTATTGCCCCCACTGGTAAAAGTAGCTGTACCAGGCACAAATTGGTATAGAATGGCTTGACCACCAAAGTTGATGGTGTTGCTGGCATTGGCAAAGTAGGTAAACTCTGGTTTGAAACTATAGTTTACAATGTTGGCTTTCCAGTCAAAACCATCGGTGTCGTTGGGCACTCCCAACTGATAATCGTAATTGCTATAAAACGCAGTAGTATTCAAAAACAACTGGTCGTTGAAGAGGTGGTTCCAACGTATGGTGGCAGTAGCATTGCCCCAATTAAAACCAAAAACATCTAACCCTATCTTGTCTCGTCCAAAGTAGCCTGATACAAATATTTTATTCTTATCGTTGAGCGTAAAGTTTAATTTAGCCGTTAAATCATAAAAATACACGCTACTGTTGCTCAAGGCACCACCCAATAAAGGAAAAAACAAGTCGATGTAAGAACGGCGCCCGGCAATAATAAAAGACGATTTGCCCTTTTGAATGGGTGCCTGTACACTAAACCGACTAAACAACAAACCAACTCCCCCGTTCATCTCAAACTTCTTATTGTTCCCCTCACGCAAGCGTACATCCAACAATGACGACAAACGACCGCCGTATTGGGCAGGAATTCCTCCTTTTACCAGTTTTACATTTTTTACCGCATCAGGGTTAAACACCGAAAAGAAACCCAAGGCGTGTGAAGAATTATACACAGGAGCTTCGTCTATCAGAATCAGGTTTTGGTCTATGTTACCCCCACGCACATTAAACCCACTGGCACCCTCTCCTACTGTAGTTACTCCAGGCAACAATTGAATACTTCGGATGATGTCGGCTTCGCCAAAAAAGGCAGGCATTTTCTGAATTGTCTTGATTTCCAGTTTGTTTACACTCATTTGAGTGCTACGTATGTTCGCATCTTGTTTTTCACTGGTTACCACCACAGTTTCGAGGGCTTGCCCTTCTTCTGGGAGCTCTACATTTAGCTTTTGGTCATTGGTAAGGTTTACTTGTTTAGTCACGGTTTTGTAACCAATATAGCTCACTTTTACTGTGTACTGACCATTGGGAATTTTGATTGAGAAAAATCCGTACTCATTGGTAACTGCTCCATTTTGCAGTTCTGTCAGGTAAACAGATGCTCCCAATAACACTTCGCCGTTACTGGCATCTTTTACGTATCCGCTTAAGGTAGATTTTTGCGCATACGCGAAGCTGGCACCTAACAATATCAGAAGGCATAACCCCACTGATTGCATCATTCGTTTGTAATTTATCATTGGTATGGTATGGAATTGGTTTTTTTGACTATTCAACCAGTCAAAATTGAAAATGTTCTCCCAAGTAATAAAAATTAATCAATGAAAATCACCTAAAACTCATCAAAGTATTATATAATTTTTAACAAGCCACCTTTTAGATTATTATAGTACCAGTAAATCATCGATAGTTTATAACATGCCTCACTGTAGGTACAATCCCCAAGCCCCACGGTAAACTTTAACCATGCACAACCAAGCAACCACTTCTCTACTTAATTTTATTATTTATTCATAAAATACTATCAAACCCACCTTGTAGTGTCTTTGTAGTAGGGCATCCCAAGCCAGTAGTGCCGTTGTATACCCCTTAAAATTGTTCTTGCTACACTTCCCTACCAACTTTGCCCCATCAATAATTTATTTCAAAATAACCTAAATACCATGTACAAACATTTTTATACCACAAGGGCTGAACAATCAACATCAGCCCAACAATTTTTGACTCTACACCACTTTAAACCAATGAAAACAAAACTAAAGGGCTTGCTTGTATTAGTCTTTGCGTTTTTACTACTATCAAGCCAGAACACACTTGCACAATTAAACGCTGACATTAGTGTATCTCAATCTTCGGTTCCATCTACAATCGAGAAGGGTAAAAAAGCAGCGGTACGCATCAGGGTATACAATACTGGAAACCATACTTGGTCGGCAGGGCAATCTTTTAGGCTGGGCGCCGGATCGGGTACCAACGGTGCCACTGCCAACCAAATGCAATGGGCTGACTTTGCCGCAGGTGGCTATATGAGCTCTACCACTGACGCCAGGGTATACTTACCTCATAACGTATCGCCAGGAAACTATGTAGACTTCCGTTTCAACATATCAAGCAATCACGCTGGCAGTCGAAAATTATCGCTAAGAATGGTACAAGACGGGGTAGCTTGGTTTGGGGAAGCTTATGCCTGGAATATCAATGTAAACAATCCTACTGTTGCCTCCAACAACGCCGACATTAGTGTATCTCAATCTTCGGTTCCATCTACAATCGAGAAGGGTAAAAAAGCAGCAGTACGTATAAGGGTATACAATACAGGAAACAATACTTGGTCGGCTGGGCAATCTTTTAGGCTGGGCGCCGGATCGGGCACCAACGGTGCCACTGCCAACCAAATGCAATGGGCTGACTTTGCCGCAGGTGGCTACATGAGTTCTGCTACTAACGCCAGGGTATACTTACCTCACAATGTATCGCCGGGTGGTTATGTTGATTTCCGTTTCAACATATCAAGCAATCAATCAGGTAGACGCAAGCTCTCGCTAAGAATGGTACAAGACGGGGTAGCTTGGTTTGGGGAAGCTTATGCCTGGAATATCAACGTAAACAATCCTCCACCAAGCAGCAACAACAATGGCGAAGTAAGAGAGACACAGTCATCAGTTATCACCTCTATGAAGACCAACGAAAAAAAACAAGTGCGTATTAGGGTATACAACACTGGTAATACTACCTGGTCGGCAGGGCAAAATTATCGTTTGGGGGCTACAGCAAACAATCAAGTTACTTGGTCAGATTTTGCTAATGGCAACGGTTATGCCACTTCACCTACCAATGCCCGTGTTTTTTTACCTCATAATGTATCGCCAGGCGGTTATGCAGATTTTAGATTCAATGTTTCATCTACGACATTAGGCAGTCGTCGCCTTTCGTTGCGCATGGTACGCGATGGAGTCGAGTGGTTTGGCGAAACTCAAACCTGGAATATTAATGTGAGCAATGTAGCTCCACCTCCCAATACTTGCGAAACTTTATTTGGTATTCATTGGTGGGCTCCTGGCGCCAGTAACCTAATGAACGGTAAGAAAGGTTGGTCGGTAGAAATTATCAATGCTGAAGACATCAATCATCCGGGAGCCCTAAACAACATCAAATCACATATGCGTAGTATCATCAATGACGGCTTTACCCCGGTAGTCAGGCTCAACTGGAACTGGTTTGCTACTATTCCTAACCCTAGCGATGTATCTTACCATACATTTGCCAGCCGTTGCGCCACCATTATAAACGAGCTTTACAACAACCTCGGAAACGGTCAAAGAGTGAAATGGTTTCAAATAGGCAATGAATATAACCTTGACTATGAATATAAACCATCGGGCGATGGTCGTGGAGCTCCCGCCAGTACTTATGTGGCTTATTACAATGCAGTGTATAGCAGAGTGAAAAACAATGTAAACAACGGAAACAAGATCAAAGTACTGGTAGGACCAGTTGCTAACTGGGCACCTACCGCAGTAGACGGTACTTTAGGTCCAGGCTATTACGATGCCTACTACAAGGCGGTAGTTCAGGGCATTGGCAACAACTGTGATGGGTACGCCATTCATACTTATGGTGCACACAACAATGGCAACCGTTCTTATGCAGGGGGTATCACTATCAATTGGGGGGCAGACAACAACCTGGGCAGGGCTGGTAATGTATTGCCTGCTGGTTTTAACAAAGCCAACACCAAGGGGTTCAAGTCTTATAAGGTGTTGATGCAAATCATTGACTCTTATGGAAAAGCTGGAGTTCCAGCCATTATTACCGAAACCAACACAAGTGCTCATTTTACTATTACCAAAAACAGCGCTTGTAGCAATCCTACTCCTTGTACATCAGGCGACTGTAAACTGATTCCTCCTTCGGTTACTTATTATCAGGGCTGGATGCAGCAAGCGTATCAAGAGATCAATAGTTGGAACAATGCACATTCACGCAAAATACTAGGCTTGTGCTGGTTTGTGTACAAATCGGAAGGTGAATGGACAGAATTTGCCTTACAAAATAGCAATTGTATGTTGGGGCAGGCAAGAACCGATTTCGACAATACTACCCGTGCTCATAGTTATAGTGGACAAAGCTGCCTGAGTACCAGTGCAGTGCAAAAAGAAAAGCAACACGGTACTGTCCGCAAACTTATAAGCAATGTATACCCAGTACCTGCCGCTCAGGGTATGACAGTTGAGTTTGTGGCACCCACACACAAAACAAGCAATTCGACAGTATACCAATTAGAAGTAAAAGATATGTATGGGCAACTCGTTCTTTCTGAAAAGGTAGCTCCACAACAAACCAAACACTACTTAAAGCTAGAGAAGCTGAAGTCGGGCATTTATACACTCCTTATTTACCACTCAAAAGGCGTGGAAACCCGCAGATTTAACATTAAAAGGTAGGTATGGTGCAAATTTCAAGCACCCTCTTGTAATTGTAAGACAAGCTATTAAAATTAAAGCACTTATATAGCAAAAAAGGTTGCCCTCAGATTAGAGAGCAACCTTTTTAATAAAAATATATACACTTATTCAACTCAACACTATTTGATGATCACTACCCGCTTTACATACTGTGCACCATTGGCGTTGATCTTCATCAGGTACAAGCCTGCGGGATATTTACTTACGTTAAATGTTTGATTGATTGTTCCGCCTTGTTCCTTAGCCGATTGCGTTTGCAAAGCGGCTCCATTTCTGCTCATCAAGGTAAAAGTAGCGGAGCCTTCGGCTAAAACCGTGATGTTAAGCGCCGAAGTAGCAGGATTGGGCGACAATGCAATGTCGGTAGTAGGTACCTCTACTTTTTGAATAGTTTGAGCTATTGCAGCATTATTGCCGTTGGCATTGCTAATATTTACAATATAATCTTCTACTTCTCCCCATTGGAAGTTACCACAAGCACTTGGTATTTGATCGTAACGCATTGCCACTCTCATACGAGTTTGTCCCAATGCAGCACCTACTGGAATATTAATATTGCCTGAAACTGAAGCGGCTGTAGTAGCACTACGAGTATACACTTGCTCTCCGGCATCATTGAAATCTCCATCCCGATTAAAATCTATCCACACACTATAGCCTTCTTGGTAAGTCTGTCCCTTCCAGGCAGGTGTAATAGTAATGGTAGTAGTGCTGCCTCTGCCCAAGGTAACCGATTGTGCCGTGAAATCGCCATACCCTCCATTATCGCCTGATGCGTTGTTGATTGTGCCAAACTGTACTCGCTGGATGTACTCATCGGCTGTCCCTCCTTGTGCATCACAGTACCCTGTAGGTGCACCAGTAGTAGCAAAACTCACAATACCAGCGTAAGCACTGCTGCCACCTGCACAATTGGTTCTTACCTGAAACTCATAAGTAGTGGCTTGGGTCAAACCGCTTGCATTAGTAGACGTTCCATTTGCTGCATTTACATTGGTCCAGTTGGCAGTTCCTTGTACCCGGTAGCGAATATCATAAGACGTAGCTCCAGCCACAGCTCCCCAGTTCAACACAGCCGAAGTATTGGCAACATTGCTTGTATTCAAGGCAGCAG
The DNA here is from genome assembly GCF_947493425.1 of uncultured Microscilla sp. Classification (GTDB taxonomy): domain Bacteria; phylum Bacteroidota; class Bacteroidia; order Cytophagales; family Microscillaceae; genus Microscilla. The sequence continues at coordinate 64,510 of NZ_CANLRP010000004.1, forward strand.
GTACTGCACAAGCCACATTGTTATTGTTTACATTGATACCCGTCACAATCATTGAAAATGCCTGACTGTTATTATCACGCAAGTTGCCTTTATGTGTAACTGTAATGGTATAAGTACCTGCTACCGGATTGGCAATAAAGATTTTTTCTACATTGTCGCGGTCGTTGTCTCCTCTTGTAGCTGCATTGGCTGGGTTGGCTGGGTCAAGTATCCAAGGTTGATGGGTAGTTACAGCTCCAGTCACTGCGTTCCGGTGCGTAATACGAATGTCCAAATCATTTACCAACATCCGATTGGCAGGGTCTAGAGCAGGTGCTACAGGAGTACCCGCAAGGTCTGTCCATACAATGGTAGCCACCAAAGGTTCGTTGCCTGTAGCCGTTACATCTATAGTATAGTTACCATTGTTATTAAGGGTTTGCTCCTCTATACGTGAGGTATTATTACGGTTGGTAATTACATCAGCCGCTGACTTGGTATTCATCAAGCCCCAACCATTTTGGTAGTCAGGCCCATCAGCCGCTCCAGCTTCATCGGCAGTGTGAATAGCCAATGCCTTAAGGGTAGCCGAACGCATATAAGTATTGTTGTTGCGTCCATGGTAATATTGCTGTAACAAACCCAACGATCCTGTGACACTTGGGGTAGCCATAGAGGTACCACTAATGCTACTATAAGCATCGTCAGCTGTATGCCAGGTAGAGTTCAGGGTTACTCCGTTGGCAACAATGTCTGGTTTGATACGCCCATCATCGGTAGGTCCCCAGCTGCTAAAATCAGATTGTACTACATCAGCAGCACGTGTATAGCCTCCAGCAATATCATTTACTGCCCCTACAGTCAAAATATTTTTGGCAGTAGCTGCCCCCCCAATGCAATCATAGTTACCATCAGGATTGCGGCGAGCAAATGAACGAACTGCATTACCTGCGTTATTAAAATAAAAATGCTCACCTACATGGTTATTGTTACGATCGTTTCCAGCTGCCTTACATATCAGGTAATTAGGTGCATTCAAAGCTATATTATCCAAATCGCGTGCTTCTTCGTCATAAAAACCAAACTTATAGTCTTCTACTGCACTAATATTTACGTCTCCGAACCATATCCAAACCCGGTGTTCGCTGTTCCACTCCCAGCCAGTACCCTTGCCATACGAATGGTTAGACAATAGCAAACCATTGGCAGCTGCAGCAGTCATTTCGGCAAGGTCATCGTTCCAGTCATAAGCATCTAAACTTGCCTCATAAGCCATCCCTTTAGCGTTGGCAGTTACTCCAGCCGCTACCATTGTACCTGCTACGTGGGTTGCATGAAAGTTAAGCTCTGGTGCAGCATCTCGTTGGGTTACCCGACTATTGCCATTACTCATAAATTCGCGGTGAGTAGTTCTCACGGCTCCACCGTCCCAAATGCCCAGTGTCATCCCATTGCCAGTAATGCCCAAATCGGTATGTACCCTATCGGTCGAAATGGTTTGGGCAGCTGTAGCATTGTAGGTAATATTGTACAAAGGAATACCATTGGCAGTAAAGCGCTGCAACTCCATGATCTTTCCTTCAGAAATAATGCGGGTGGCAATGCCTAAGTTTTTGGCACGTTGGTAGGCTTGTGCTCTTTGGGTTTGAGACTTTTTTAAATAAGTTCGACTCAATGTCTGTAATTTCTGGGTTTGGCGTTGTGTATAACGCTGTTGGGCACGTGCCGACATAGCAGATACTCCCAGCAATACTACCAGCCAGGTAAATCCTTTTCTTAAATTTAACATATAAGTGTAATTTAGCGGAGAAGCAAGACAGGAATGAACAAAGAGTCTTTGTTAGCAGGCGACTATTTTCATTTCAAACCAGTTAACCAGCTATTATCTGAAACTTATCAACATAAGGTAAGAATATAGGAGTAGTGGATTTTGTTTTTTATTTGAGAAAAAAACAATGGGGTGACAATCATATAATCAGATAAGCTATTTTGCAATATAAGATGAGTATAAACAAACTATATAGCTGAACCGTCATTATAACTTGAATGACAAACCTCTGTAATGATTTGCTTCCCTGGCAAAACAGAAGTTAATTTTGATTAAAGATGTCTTACAATCGTATTCAGTGGGTTAGCAGGCGCACTATTACAATTGTTTTGAAGGCTAGTGAATAACTACTTTAAACTATTCTGTTGAGTTAATAAACTGTTTTTTTAATAATAGCATAGTTAATTTTTTCTTACTTCTCATTGAGTAATATAATTGAATTAACTTGACGCAAAAGTCAAAATATTTTATTGCATTTCCAAAAAAAACCAAATAAGCTAACTCACTAAAGACTGCTCTTAAAATATTTCTTTTGTACTATTTAAACACATATCAATGTTTTTTTAGCCCACAAATCAGCTAAAAACTTTGACCGCCTCACCCACAAAGGTGCGTACAAAAAGTATATCTGTACTCTTTTAACTTTTGCCTGATAGTAATCAATATTTTAGGTCCTCTTTTTACAAACATGCCTTTACTTTTAAGCTCCGCCCAAATGGTATGTTCTAATCAGGTAAATCTACGTTTTGACATTTATAATCAAATTTTTAAAGGTTCTATACCGTTCCAAACAAAACATTCACTGATTGGTTTATTACATCTTTTTACCTAAATTTTTACTTACTCTTTGTAACGATTATAGGGTGTAAAACAAAAATACTGTATGATTATTTTTCTATGACTTCTCCACCTGTTTTTTATTATACCTATGACCAATCTACAGGTTTTGTGATAGATTGTACTTTCTCGTATTTTATATTTTTTGCATTTTTTTCGCCTTCTACTATTTATCTTCTGTTTACATGCGCACTTATTAAAGTCTACAGTCCTGAAAGGGTTCTAAGGATTAGTCCCCTATTCTATACATAACTAATCAATCACCTTTGTTGAGAGTTAAGGCATTGGTATATAAGGACCCACAAGCATAACTTGTAACACACCCATTTTCAGATGCTTAAAATTTTATCAATCAGAAATAATGCTGCTCATAATACCTGATAGCTCAACCCTAAACTTCTTCCACTAAAACGGTTTGCTTGTTAATTTTTCTTACAGGCTTTACTTATATTTTAAAAAACTTCAGTATATTTGTCACAAATTAGAGACAAAAAACACTTTTAAATGACAAAAAACAAGCTAAATATCATCCAGGCGTCTATCACAGTGCTCAACAAAGATCCTTCGGCACGGATAGAAACCATTGCCGAAACTGCCGGAGTGAGTAGACGTACCTTACACCGACATTTTAGTACCAGAGATGATTTACTAGCTGCCTGTGCTGAGTGGATCATGGCTGAGGTGCTCAATGATGTAACCAATGCCACTCAAACCTACAAGCAACCACTGGAGCAGCTCAAGCAAATATTTAAAGATGACATTAGCAAAGGGCAATATTTTGAATTTTGCCAGAAGTTTGTCGCCCACTTTGAGGACAAAACCATTCAGGCAAAATTTAATCAAATGACCCAACTCTTTCAGGGCGCGTTAGACCAGGCTAAGACGCAGGGAATCATTGATAAAGCCCTAAGTAATGAATGGATAGAATACATGTGGATGGGCATAGTACATGGAGCTACCCGTGCTTTGGCAGAAGGAGTCGTGGCACCCAAAGCAGTACACGAGCTTGCCTGGAATACGTTTGCGCATGGATTAATAAATCAAACAGACAAATAATATATACAATGGATCATACAAGTATTTTAGAAGTAGCAGTCGTGGGTGGAGGACCCGCCGGAATGAGCGCAGCCTTGGTTTTTGGCCGGGCAATGATTAGTACAGTCATTATCAACGAAGAGCAAGCCCGCAACATGGTTACTCAAGGTTCGCACGGTTTTCTAACTCGTGATGGGGCACACCCCGCTGATCTTTTGCAGATAGCCAAAGAACAACTGGTTCAATATGAACAAGTAACTTATGTAAAAGGGCGGGTAAACCAGGTAGAAAAACAAGATGCTTTATTTGTTATAAATACCAACAAAGGCGATACATTCAAAGCCAAACATGTGGTATTTGCCACCGGCTATCAAGATGATATTAGTCAGGTAAACCTACCAGGCATAGACGCTGTATATGGCAAAACTGTGTACCCTTGCCCTTTTTGTGATGGCTGGGAACGACGCAATCAGCCACTGGCCTTGTTTGGTGAAGAAGCCTTTGTATTCGAGTTTGCTAAAACCATCAGCCACTGGACTCACGATTTGGTTGTATTCACTAATGGTAAAAAAGTAGTATCTGAGGAACAAAAGCAGGCATTTGAGCAGAAGAAGGTAGTACTTGTAGAAGATAAAATAGAAAAACTGATTTCAATCAATGGGCAACTACAAGGGGTGCAACTTACACACGGGCAAACCATTTCCCGTCAAGGAGGTTTTTTATTGAGCACCGGCGAAAAACAGGCGTGTGAGATTCCAGCACAACTAGGAGTAGAAACCAATGATGATGGCACTTATAAATCCAATGAGTGGGGTAAGTCTGAAATAGAAGGCATATATATAATAGGCGACGCTAAAAATGGCTTTGGGGGCATTGCAGCTTCAGTCGCTGAGGGTGCCAGGGTTGCCGCAATGATGATTCACGAAATCATTCATCAGAAGTGGGCAATTGCTTAAAATAACAATTGCGTAAAGTATCACTACTTTACGCAATTCATCTCACTTAAGAATATTTATTTTTTAGAATGTATTGTTGAGGGCTACGCCCGAAATCCCGTGTACGGGGCAATCACATTCCTTAAAGGCTCAAATCTACTTGTAGCTTGTCGCTAACTGCACCGATATTCATCGGTATCTAAGGACTTGCGACTACTTATACCTTAAATCCCATCACCAAAACATCATCAAGTTGCTCAAAGTCAGTGCCTAACCAATCAGAAAAAGCTTTTTCCATGTGTTCTTTTTGAGTATGCATAGGCAAATGATGGATAGATAACAGCAAATCTCTGAACTGGCTCACCATATATTTTTTGCCTTGGCTACCACCAAATTGGTCTTGAAAACCATCAGAAAATAAGTAAAAACTTGTAGGTTCGTCAGTATCTATGCTTACCTGATGGTTGGTAAAGCTTCGTTTACCTTCGCGTTGTTCTCCTCCTATAGAGTACTTATCACCTTTAATCAAGTGAAGTTTGCCGTTTTGTATGTATAATAATGGGTTTTTAGCACCAGCAAAGTTTACTGTTTTTTGTGCATGATCAATTGTCACAAGCGATATGTCCATGCCATCGCGATTACCAGTGGTTTCTTGTTTCAGCGACTGGCGAATGTTTTTATGCAGTTTAAACAAAACTTCGTCGGGCTTGGTTACTCCTTGTTGTTTTACAATCTGATTTAGGTAAGCATCTCCTGCCATGCTCATAAAAGCCCCTGGTACTCCATGTCCAGTACAATCTACTGCGGCAAGTACTGTTTTTTGTGCCTCAATTTCTCCGGTTTGGGCAAACCAGTAAAAATCCCCACTTACTTTATCTCTTGGTTTAAGCATAACCATAGATTCAGGCAAAGCCTTATGAATGGCTTCCTGCGAAGGCAACAAGGCTTCTTGAATACGTTGTGCATACTCTATACTATCGGTAATGTTTTGGTAGGCAAACTCTAATTTTTCGCTTTTTTCAGCAATTTGGTCGCGTTGTGCACTTATTTCGTGGTTTTGTGCCGTTATCTCGTGGTTTTGTTCTGCCAATACATTATGCGACTTGCGCTTGTCATCATATCTTTTGTACATCAACCCAGCAAGACTCAACATCAAAAACAAACCTCCTCCCAAGGCAGTATTAATTGCACGATTGCGTTGTTTGGTAATGTCAGCCTCTCGTCGGAGTGCGGCTAGTTCCTTTTCTTTTTTTTCGGCAGTATGTATAGACACTACTTTGTTCAAACGACGCTCATAGTTTTGTGAGTTGAGGCTATCACGCGCCCCTATGTATAGTTTATAGTATTTAAAAGCAAGGTCAGTTTTGTTTAATCCTTCATGTGCTTGAGACAAGGTATTATATACCTTCTGAAACTGATAAAAGACGCGTTTACCAGGCATCATCTTCAAACCTTTATTACTATATTCAATTGATTTGTTATATGCTTTTTTGTTTTTGTATACCGTGCCAATATTGATATAAGTATTGCCCACCCCAAAGTCAAAGCCTTTCTCAAAACGCTCTTTAGATACTTTGCGAGCCATTAATATTTTTCGCCTTTTATCTTTTAGCTTATGTGCTGTTTCTATCGATTTAAATAAATACTCAAGGGCTTGATCATATTTACCCAAGCCGTTTTGTGTCATTCCTATATTATTCAACAAGGTAGCCAGCATGAACTGTTTTTCACCTGCTTTTTCGAGCTTTAATGCCTCCATATAATACTGCATTGATTGCTCGTATTGTTTTGAATCTGACGCCAATAAGCCTTTACTATTCAGAAACACTACAATCGCCGATGTATCTTTCAGTTCACGGGCAAGTTTTAATCCTTCGATGGAATACTTTTCATGCTTACTTGTGTTTTTTATATCAAAGAATATCCCACAAAGCTGCCGTATCGCCTTTACCAAAGCTTTTTTATTGTTTGTTTTTCTATAGTGTTGGTAGGCTTCTGTTATATACTTTACTCCTTTTTGGGTAATGCCCTTTCTAACATAAAAACGCCCAATGTATTGGTGAGTAGTAGCTAGACGATCAGGATCATTGAGTTTTTTTGCCAGGTTCAATGCCTGCAGACTATGTTCAAGTGCTATATCAAGAGAATCGGCGTTTTCGTGTACTAGTTGCAACAATGCTTTGATACGGGAAGAGTCATGAGGGGCATTTTTTACCACATTCTCCAGGCTGTCTACACGTTTTTGTCGTGAGCTTTCCAGTGCCTGAGTTTGATGTGTGTAAAAAAATAATATGCTTATAAGAATAACTATTTTTTTCATGGTTACCTAATTATCTTTGGTCTTGCCTTAGATTAGTTAAAAAGCGTCAGTCAATGTATTGATTAGGTGTATTTTTGTATTGTAAATATACTGAAGAAGGAAATTGTATTTGGATATTTTTTACTGAAGTGATCTTTTATATGGTTTGTATCCCACAAAGATACGAATATTTATAGACGAATGTTAACAAAAATTGTTAATGAAACTGTTAAATATTCAATCACCAGGTTTTGATTGACAGGTTTTTATTCACCCCAACACTGAAACCATCACAAAGCTAAAAGGAGTGGTAGCAAGGCACTAAAGCAAAAAAACTACCCATTGGGTAGTTTCTTATTAAGACTCTTTGTTCTCGGTTTTCTTTTCGGTAGTCTTGTAAGTGTTTGGCTTTTTGCGAGGTCTTACTTTACCATAGCTACCTAAAAAAATCTTTCCTTTGCGGGTTCTTTTGTCTCCTCTTCCCATGATGTTATATTGAGTTTAAGAATTTATAATTTAAACCTGTCAATCGTCAATCAAACCAATACAGTTTTTAGCGATCATACACAGGTTTGCAAAGCTAGTTAAATAAAAGAAAAAGCTAAAGCTTATTTACTAAACAGTCGAGCAGTTTTTAGACAAACAGCTTTAAAAACTTCTTAAGTAACCAGTTTTTCTCAGCCATAGACAAACGGTTCAATACTTTGTCGGCACTGGTAGTAAGGTTTTTCATGTCTTCTATCAGTGTTACAAACTCTTTGTATTCTTCGTCTTTTTTATCACCTTCTACTACCGACAAATGATCCACTGTTCGTTTGATCTGATCGAGTTCACGTTTCTTTCGTTCCCTAATAATACACTTCGACACCTCCCACATATCTTTTTCGGCAACAAAATACTCGCGGCGTTCGCCTGGTTTTATTTCTTTGCGTACCAAACCCCAGGTAATCAATTCACGCAGATTCATGTTAGAGTTGCCCCTCGATATATTGAGTTTATTCATTACATCTTCGGTACTCAGTGCCTTATTTGATACCAATAACAAGGCGTGGATTTGCGCCATAGTTCGGTTAATCCCCCAATTAGTACCTAATGTGCCCCAGGTTTGTATAAAATGATCTTTCGCTTCTTGTAGCTCCATGTTTACAACTAAATAATTTATGATAATGGTTACAGCAGTTAACTATGTAACTATTTGCACCTTCTTAAGCGATGTTGTTTCAATTAACTAAGAGCTTGTTTAAATTTTCGCGTTTAGTGTGATTTTCGATGAGTTTTGTGCTCAGATGCGTTAAATTTTGAAGTAATAGCAGCGCTATTGCTGATAAATTTAGCAATATATGAGTGCAAAAATCGCGTAAAACGCCTTTTAGGTGAATTTTAAACAAGCTCTAATTCGTATAGTATATGTTTTTTGTAAATTGGGCAGAAATCCCCATTGGTTCAAGCATTTATAACTCTCGACCTATGAGCCACCAGCTCCAGAACGAAGCCACTGCCAGGTTCATCAAATGGTATTTGATATAGTCGTTTTTGGTAAGTTTCAAATCGCGCCAATAATATTGGCTAATCATTCCCATCAACACTGGAAGTAGCACAATACCTAACCACACAATATTATGATTTTGTGACATTGTAAAAGACATCGAGCTAATAATAACAATTGCCAGACAATTAGGGATGACAATGCCAAGCATTAGTTTGATTTCCTTCTGATCCATATTAAAGGGTAAAAAGGTTGTTTGACAGATTGGATAAATTATCGTGCACAAGGTACTAATAAAATAACCAACCTCAAAAGCGACTCGCCACTCAAGGTCCACATTTAGAGTTACCCTACATTGTCACGATAGGTATTGTAGAGTCTATAGTCCCAAATAGTAAGCCCATAATAAGCAAAACCTATCAGCTGAGGAATACCAATTAACCAGAGAATAAAGTAATAATCTCGATTAGTCATCATAGTCATAGCTATAGCAAAAGCAAGGTACACCACAGAACCTATGATATGAATTTGCCTCCATTTCTTGATGGGTTCTGGTGTATAACGCAACCCTGTAATATGTATCATAGCACTTATAGCCCATTGGTATACTCCTAAAAAGAAAGTAATGACAGGTACCCAAAGCATTACCCCTCCACCCGAAGTAAACGCCAACAAAGCCACTAATAACTGAATAGACAACATTACTGTTTGTACATTCATATCGGCTTTTAAAAATCGTCTTGAAAGGTTCATAGTATGTATTGTTTAGTTGACTACTTTTCTTAGGTAACGTAAGTTGCGTTTGTAACAAAAAACACTCTGGCTATCAGGTACTTGTATATTTTTAGCTCTTTAAAAACAGCTACTTGTAGCTTGCAACTTGAATTAGGTATTATATCAAACTATACGCTCAAAGATACTCAAAGTTTTAGTATTTTCAATAAATTTTGAAAGTTTATAAGTTTAGAGAGTGAGCTAATTGGGTACTAACGCTCGAAAAATCATAGAATCTCAAACGAAATTTTTAGCTTCACCATTAACAACACTAAAATAAAGATAAAGGAAAACGCAAACCATATCTTAAGTCGAAGGTTCATTCTTTTTATTGAGTAAAGCTGTTCCTGTAGTAAATTGAGCTTGCTTTGGGCAGGTTCCATGTCCTTCACCTGGCGGGTTAAATCTTTGTTTTCTTTACGTAATTTTTTATTTACTGTGCTGGCACGCTTAAGGTTTGCCTGAAGCTTTTTAAAATCTTTTTCTTGATTTTCATTAATTATCAAATCTGAGCCACCGTTTTCTTTCAAAATATCTTTTACTTCATCAATAGAAAAATACCGCTCATAGCCGCATACTTCGCACATACTCCCTTCATGGCTATTCACAGATTCACAATTAAGGCAAGTCCAACGCATAATAATGGTTCATTGTTTAAATTATAGAGTAATTTCAAATTTAAGAAATTTAATCTTTTTTCTTTCTAATACTTAAGCCTTTCCCCCGCAAGCCTCCCACAGTTTTTTCGCCTGTAGCACCTGGTTTTTTACGTAGCAACGGAGTAGGTGCCTCCTTCCCTCCTGTTCCTTTTTTAGCCAATAAATTTCCTTTTAAGCTCAGCCCACTGCTCTTTTTTGTTGTTTTATCGGTTGCAACAGTTTCTTTGCCCAAATCCATCGTTTTGAGTGTATTAAAAACCTCTCCTATGCCAGGGCGTTTATGGTAGTTGGTTTGTAGCATGCTGGTAACCAAACCGTTGAGTTTATCTGGCAAATCGGTTGCTGTCAAAACAATTTGTTTGTCAGCAATAGCTGCTATTCCTGCATAAGTATACGCCTCGTGGTCAAATTCAGGCATTTTTCCGGTGAGATACAACGCATACAAAAGCCCCAAAGCAAAAATATCAGACTTGGTAGTCAAGTCGTCAGGGGTTACGGCAGGGTCTTCTTTGATGTATAAAGCCAGTTCGGGTGAATAAAACGCCATGTCGCCTACTACATCTTCGGTAATTTCGGGGGGATGTTCAGAAAAATAACTATTATCAAAGTCAATCAATTTTGCCGTATAGCTCCCGGTTTTGCTCCTCTTAATCAAAATGTTGTCAGGCTTCAGATCGCCATGCACTATTTGGGCATTGTGCAATACATTGAGGCTATGGGCAATGGTTTTCAGTATTAGTATACGTTTTGCCAAAGGTAATGAAGCTATTTCGGCAACAGACAACGAAGCTACATCTATCTTTTCAGTCACCTTGTAATACTTGGTTTTATGCCTGAAAAAATCAACCGTAAATACCAGGTTCCCTCCTATACCGCATTTCTCGTTTACCTCCTGGATTAAACCCTGGTGATGCTTTTCAAACTTTTGACACTCTTTCAGTTTTCGCTGCTTCGACTTTTCACTCCCTGGCGCATCGGGTGTGGGATACTTGGGCGATAAAAATTCTTTTAAAAAATATACCTTGCCACCCTTTTGGGCAAAAGTCCACTTGCTCAACCCACCACCCGCAGTAGTAAAGTTTTGCAGTACAACATATCCATTAATATTCTCACCTTTGAGCATTTTTATTCTATTAAATTGAATTTGGCACAAAATACAACCAAACCTAGTAAATTTCATTGGTCTACCTGATAATTGTCATTCCTTGATCAAAATAAATACATTAACTTTACTTGCGAAAAATTTCAAAAAGACTTCAATCTTTATTTGCTTTGAGTATGTTTAAAAACTATATTTTCTTGTAAATTAAATACATCTAATGAATAGGTATAACTATCATACTATGAATAAGTTACACCTACTTGTGGCTTATAGCTTATTACTTGCTGCTACTTAATTAGACAAACTCTTATTTATCTACACACTTAACGTTAATAATTATGAATCGTAAAAAGCTTAAAAATATCGAGCAGTTGCTTGAAAGTTTATCCATGGAGCTACACGGTCAGTATACCGAGTATTCTGAAGATATGGTTATCATAACTGTGCCCGTTAATGATGATGAAAGTAAGTTTCAGAGTGTAAGAGGCTATGTTGCTGACCGCCAAACGGCTCAAAACGAAACCGCTCAAATGGTAATGTTAAGCAGTACTGTTTGCACTTTGCACGATCACCCAGAGCTTGACTTCAAAGAGTTGCTCAAGAAAAATTACTATATGATCTACTCTAAACTTACTATTACCGACGAAGATTACCTGGAGGTAGAGGCAGCCACTCGCTATGAATATGCCACTGCCCAAGAGGTAGAAGCAATGATAGAAGAAGTAGCCAGAAAAACGGAGGAACTAAAACAAGAATTATTGGGAGCAAAGGCAAATTGATATACTAAGGAATGGTACCAAAATAAATTTACATTCTTAACCTCATCTTTTGAGGCTATACTTTGTTAAAAAATAGCCGAATAGCGATGCTATTAGCCGATTTTTTGCCTCGTCTAGCAACAAAATATTTTAGCGTTACTATAGAAATTTATTTTTACACCATTCCTAAGATTAAAGTGATTACCTGCGGTGAGCTCGTCACAGCAAGCTGCCCCGATGAATCGGGATTTATAAATAGACTCGGTTTTAGGATTTACAGGATTAGCTGAAGCTGAGCTCAGCACAGCAAAGCTGTAGCTTCGGTTGATTAATGTTGGTATTCAGGCAATTGATCAAAACCTGTCCCCAAAACCATTTTTGTTTAAGTATAACACTACAAATATATTTTTATATAAAAAAGAGCTTTTGGAGAAACCAGGAGCTTTTTTTATTCTACCACCACAAAATCCAGAAACAATAAGTCATCTTCGCTAAGCTCATAGCGTGCCTCAAAATCAATGTTTGCCGGAGGTGCCAGCAAATACACCACTTGATTACGCCCCGAACGCAAAGAAGAGTGCTCGTCCTGCAGCTGTATCACCAAATGGCTGCTCATAATATTACGCCCCTCCAGTTTTATCTGCCTTGTCAACTCAAGCAAAAACATATTCAGGCGATCATTATCTAGTTTGACATAAGCTTTTACTACTGCTTTTTGAGGTAGGCTTGTTGCCAGGATGCTATTTGAGCGATAGTTTTTGAGTAAAACAGTTTCCCCTATAATATTCATCAAATAAGGGTTTTTGTTGTTATACTCTGCATAAAACGATTCTCTGGTAATAGCATAAGTACCCGCCAAAAGGTCGTGTAAAGTTTGTCGCCCCGGCACTACAAAAGCAAGACAGTAGTCTAATAACAAAATGCCTCCTACAATGATTGCCAAGGGATGAGTAAAGTATTGCTTGCCCCAAAATATTACCGTTCGGAAAGCGTCAGGAACAGAGGTAGGGTATTGCACAGCAGGTAAGTTGTCTAACACATAATGAAGAAAAGCAATGAGATAAATACTGGCAATTATATAAGGAAAAGTACGTATCAATGCCTGCCCCAGGCTTACATATTCTTTTTCCTGAGTGACAACCTTAATGTCTAAAGTAAGTTTACCCACCGAACCCCCCAGGCGAAATGTAAGGTATACCTGAAAAAACCCAATTAGAAACAACAAGTACAGGCAAAAATATAGAATGGTTTTTTGTTCAAAAGAAATGAGCAGCAAGGCTATAGTCACTGGCACAAAAAAGATAATATATAAAAATAAGTCCAGTAAAAATGCCCAAAACCTACGCAATCTGTTTACATATTGTACATTAAAAGCACTTTTGATCATTTTTAGTCTAAATTTTCTATCCTCAAATATTTAATGAACTTCTCTGGCTTTCAAGATTAAGGAATTGTTCAAAAATAAATTTACACTCTGAGGGGTGATTTTTCGCCTTGATACTTCGTTATTTTTATTGCCCGTAGCGCTGCTATGGGCGCAAAAAATAGCCTCGTCTCAAAACAAAACCTCTACCTCAAGAATGATAATTTAATTTCTCACCATTCCTAAGGGAGCATACAAAAAATAAGCTACCCATTTCTGGCGATTTTTTTGTCCAAATACTTCGTTGCATGTTGCGGCCGTAGCGCTGCTATGCCCTTAAAATGCGCCTGGTCTTTGATCAAAACCATTCACCAAAACCTGGGAGACTATTTATTGCAAACTCCCTAACCCCTCAAGCAAGTTCCGTGATTATATCACCACAAGGCAAGAGTTTACCCATAATAACTCTCTTTGTATGCTTGCCAAAGCTGTTCCAAAAGCAATCGTTTTTGCTCATAGAGTTTTTCTGGTTCTACGGGCAAAAACCCTTCTTGTTTTTGCAAAAACTGCATACTAGCTTCGGCTTCTTCTACAGGACGCACAAACCGTGCTTGCACATACTTAAACCTTTCATAAAAATAAACTTTCCAGTCTTCCAAAGTTTTCCTGCCCAATGCCAGTACACTCATACTCAGGTCATCACCAGCAATTGCTACCATTGCCTCTTCCAGGCATTCTTTCCAGGCTTCTGCATCATATTGGCTATTCATAAGTGCTTGCAACAACAAATACTCAAAATGTGCTGGAGATTTCACAAAACCAAAACAACCATCGGTAGCAGTAATGAATATGACTGGTTCTTTGACCAAAACAGTGCTTTGGTTAATTGAATACTTACCATCGGCATGTATACAATTAGAAATGGTGGCATCCATCAGTAGATTCTCAAACGCATCAGGTGTTCCGTTCAAATCATCATTTGACAATTGACACAACCCATTGGCAGTAAGTGCATAACAACGTGAATCGCCTGCCCAAAATGAAGTCACCTTTAACTGCTGGTGGGTATCAAAAGTATAATAAAGCCCTGCAAGTGTAGTAGGCAACCGCTTGATTAGTTTACTCCTCAACTTAGAAGGATTTTGGTCAATTTGGTTCACTTTATCAGTAAACCCTTTCAACAAGTCAGTTTTCAATCCTTCAACAAAATCTATCTCTACTTCTTCTCCAGTAGATATTGTAGCAAAAAGACGTTCAGTAATTTGTTTGGCTAAACGAGACGCTAAGTAAGCCCCAGTATGCGCTACTGTTTTGCCTTGGTTATCTTGGTAAGTATACAGTTTACTTCCAGCTCCCCCCAGACCATCATACACTGCCAACACCCCTTGCGTATAGTCATCGTTAACAAGCAATGTAGGTACAGCATCTTCCCCTTTACCGGGTCTTTTTTCTGTCCAAATAGTAAAATGCATAAACTCTATAAAAATAATAGCAAAACAGCTTTAGCCATAAAATACGGCTGTAAAACAACCTTTTCTTGTAATTCAATTTTGATAAGGAATGGTGTAAAAATAAATTTCTATAGTAACGCTAAAATATTTTGTTGCTAGACAAGGTAAAAAATCGGCTAATAGCAGCGCTATTCGGCTATTTTTTAACAAAGTATAGCCTCAAAAGATGAGGTTAAGAATGTAAATTTATTTTGGTACCATTCCTAAGGCATTAACAGGTAAATAAAGAAACAATTTGCCAATTAATCAAGGAAGAAAAGCGAAATCAAAGATGATTATCGCTCACGATAGTCTACCGAGGTAATATTGCCCAATTCATCTACAATATTGGTTTCTTTGCCGGGTACTATGTCAGTGTTATGCGCCGATACAGCCACCCAACCCAACGATTGACGATGTACCACAAAACTAATTACATTTTGGCGGCTTTTGGGTTGAGCAATGCCCGCATGGGCAGTTTGTCCGGTCAATTTCATACGTGCTTGTACCAAAGCTACCTCTGGCGTCACAAGCTTTACTTTTACTTTTCGCAACTCTACAGTAGAATGGTTAAAAATAGTTTTAAAGCCATAATCATGGGCTTTCCAAATAGCTTGACGGTTGTGCCACCAAAGCCCTACTACATTTACAAATTCGGCATCCTCGACAAACAAATTGGCAAGCGCCACTGCATCACGATCGTTAAATGCTTGCACAAATAAAACCACAATGTCTTCAGGATTAGAGGTATAAGTTTGTTGAAACATAGTATTAGAATTCATCTTGTTTTTTATGATTTAAATAAAAACTCAGGACACTAAAAGGGAAAAACAGATTATCCGGAAGAAAAGCAATACTAATTAAGAAGAACAGAAATTTTTTAATACTTTTACCATAAAAAATACAAATTCACTTATACTTCATTGCATTAAGTTCTCCTACCAAAATAGATTCTAATATTTATTTTTTTAAATTAGGACTCTTTATATTCTCAAAATAGTCTAAAATGTTGATAAGAAAAGCTACTCAAGAAGACCAGGATGCCATCTGGGAAATCATACGCCAGGTAATAGCTAAAGGAGATACCTATGTTTTTGCCCCCAACTCTCATAAAGAAAAAATGCTCAATTATTGGTGTGATCCCAACAAATATACTTATGTAGCAGTAGTCGACGAAAAAATTGCAGGCACTTTTATGATTGCCGATAATTTTCCGGATTTGGGAGCACACGTGGCCAATGCTGGCTATATGACCTTGCCTGGCATGACAGGTAAGGGTTTGGGGACTGCTATGGGCAAGTTTTCGTTAGAGGAAGCAAAAAAACTAGGGTATAAAGCAATGCAGTTTAATTTAGTAGTAAAAAGCAATGAGCGGGCAGTAAAGTTATGGCAAAAGTTGGGGTTTAAAATCATAGGAGAAATCCCGAAAGCCTTCCAACATCAAACAGATGGACTTACCAATGCTTATATCATGTGGCAAGCACTTTAAATACACAAGAGTAAGGCTAAAACTAAAGTTGAGTGCCTCAGTCAATTTTAAGCCCTACTACCAAAATATCATCAGTTTGGCGAATGCCCCCTTTCCAATTGTCTAACTCTATTTGTAAGTTTTCCTCTTGTTCTTCCACCGTTAACGGGCTTATTTTTAGCAATAAATTGCGGAAGTTTTTCTTAAGGAACTTCCCACCCATTTCTTTGCTAAACTGGTCTTGAAAACCGTCTGAAGACAAGTATAAAGTATCACCAGGCTGAAGTTGCAAATCAAAATCTTCAAACTGCTTAGCGGTTTTATATTGATGCGAACCTCCAATAGGAAAAATAGATCCTTTTACCTGATGGAACTCTCCATCTCTTACATAATATAGTGGAGTTTTGGCACCCGCAAACTGTAGTGACTTATCTCTTTCGTTGATTACCAGAATGGCCATATCCATTCCATCGTTTACTTTTGAACCACTTTGCGACTGTAGGGTTTCATTAAGCTTCCCGTCTAAAGTATACAAAATATCTTTAGGGCTTACGTAATCTTTATACTTGATAATCTCATGAATAATGCTGCTCGCCAAAATAGTCATAAATGCTCCAGGCACTCCATGTCCGGTACAATCGGCCACCATCAATACTTGATAATCTTCGCCTTTGAAATGTTTTTTGCCAAACCAGTAAAAGTCTCCACTTACTATGTCGCGAGGGCGAAAGAATATAAAGTGCTTGGGAAAATCCTGCGTCACATAAGTATCGTGGGGTAACATTGCCGATTGAATACGTTTGGCATAATTGATACTTTCGGTAATGTCTGAGTTTTTCTTTTCCAACTCAATATTCATTTTGTTGAGTTGTTCATTGGTCAAGTCCAGCTCCTCTATGGTTTGGTTAAGCTCTTCGTTGGTTTCTACCAGCTTTGCGGTGCGTTCTTTGACTTTTCTGTCTAGCTTTTCGTTTTCTTTCTCTTTCATTTGTAGCATTTCTGCTGACAACTTTTCGCGTTCAGCTTTAAATATATTGTATTTGTCACCCAATGCCATAGAGAGCAATACAATTTCTATTACTGCCGATACTTCGGTAGAGTGCCAAACAACCGCACTTTCGGGCAACAGCCCAAAGTCTTTGAAAGCATGCAACAAGATACCAAACGTGTACACTACCCAGGCTATAGTAAAATAACGCGAAGACAAATTACCTTTGCGCCAAGCTACTACCCCTGACGAGATCAATAAAATAGAGTTTAGCAAAATAGTGTACCCAATGAACTCAATAGAGGTGCGGAAAGGCAAAACAAACACCAATATCATCAACACTACCCCTAATACAATGGTTGCTTGCATTGCTTTGTATAGTCCGCGGGAATATTCTCTGATATTGAGAAAAAATATAGCAAATAGCACAGAGCCTGTAGTCATCAATGCCATACCAAATGGAATTACCTGATTTGCCCAATAAATGCTGTTTGGCCATATATATTGATAGGTGTGTCCACTGTCGGAAGGGTAAAATAGTAGCGACCCTATCACAAACATGATATAAAATAAGTAGCTTAAATCATTGAGAGAGATGTATAGGAAAAAGCTGTGCGCTAAAATCAAAATTAAAACTCCATAGAGCAAGCCATATACAACATCTGACCAGGACGACTCTTTATAAAACTGAGACCTCGCATGTATTTTAAGAGGAATCTGAATGGTACCTGTTCCCCACACCCTTAGATAAATTCGTTGTTTTTTGACCTTACTAAAATCAAGTGGAAACACGAAGTTGCGATTAAATATAGGACGCGAGTCAAAAGCTCTTCGATCTCC
This sequence comes from uncultured Microscilla sp., assembly GCF_947493425.1. Classification (GTDB taxonomy): domain Bacteria; phylum Bacteroidota; class Bacteroidia; order Cytophagales; family Microscillaceae; genus Microscilla. The sequence continues at coordinate 82,351 of NZ_CANLRP010000004.1, forward strand.
GGTATTAATCACTTTCCATTTTTTAGTTTGTTGGTCAAACGAGTAAAAATCAATATAGTCAAGGGTTGGATAAGCATACTCCAGCAACCAATCAGGGCTTTTAGACCAGTTTTTTATCTCGATCATTACCCAAAAATAAGCGTCAGAATGCCCTTTGATAATATTTTGGTGATGAGATAAAGTAAAATGTTGATCAAACTTACCACTAGCCACTTGATTTATATCAATAGTAGCATCAGTAGTTTTAAAAATAAAAGTTTGGGTTCCTATAGAGTAAGAGTGTACATTATCTTTCAATACTACCTGCCTGTTGCCTTGAGCAATGGCGGTAGACTGTATCAAAGTGTTACAGAGGAAAGCAAACAAAATAAAAAACAAACAGTTTCTTAAACACATGCCAACGGTTTTAAAACTTTTTTGAATTAATCACAATTTTTGTGCTGATATGAATTGAATGTTCCCTCTTTATGAATATGCCTGTTGTAAATTATCATATACGGGTATCTAAACAATATTGCCTGTAGTTTTTAGACAATATTACTTAAAAAATATTACGAAGTAAATAAAGTTTATCTGCACTTTCAAATATTGGCCAAATTTCAAAAATATTTGGCTCTATTTCTAAAGAACAAATGCGGTATTTTACCCTAACCCAAACATTCAACTACACTTTTGATGTTTTCGCTGGTTAGTAGCCTGCTTTTCACCAAAACATTACACGCCATTGCTTTTTTTACTTCACACAAACCCACAGTTTACCGTTTCATGAATTATATATTGTATAGATTAGTGTAAATATTGGGTGAAGCGGTCACCAAACAATGTTGGTACTATTTCACCTAAAAAACCTTTTCAAGACATTGCCCACAATAACAAATACATTTTTTACAACCCAAAAGATAGCCTGTGTATGGGTGTTTTTGGTAAGTTTTGGTTTGCCCTGCCTTACTCAAGCCCAAACTGTTCCTTTGTTATTCAAAATTGATCAGTTTAAACAAAGTTATTTACTTGATAGCACTACACAAATATTGGAAGATTCACTGAACCTTTTCACTATTGAACAAACAAGTAACATAGATTTTCAAACAAAATTCAAACCCTTATCCAGTGCTCCTGCTACCAACGCCCGTAGTGTCTATTGGCTTAGGGTTTCGTTACACAATAACTTGCCCAGAGATACAGAATGGATATTACATATTGGCTATACCAACAGAGCCACATTGTATGTATCAAGCCCAGAAAAGAAAAACAACCAATGGCAGCCTCAATACAGCGGTAAATTTGTTACCCAAAACCAAAAACAAATCAAAGAAGGAAGACATAGTCAGTTTGGTATATTTTTGCCTAAAGGAGCTACTCGCATTTGCTATATAAAAATACACAGTATAGACGCTCGTATGCCTAAAATAGCCCCTAAACTTTATAGCTACTACCACTGGCACCAGCATATTGCCCACCGCAACCTTATCCAAGGTTTTTTTCAAGGGTTTTTATGGCTACTGGCCATTTATTACACCTTTGTATACTTTGTAATGAAAGACAAGCTCTACCTTTATTACTCTGGATATATTATAGGCATCGCCATCTATTTTCTTGCTATTTCAGGGTTATTGATAGAAAACATTTTCAGTAAAGCCCCTATACTCAATGAGTTTGCCTGGTATTTTTCGGCTCAACTCACGATGATTATATACCTTCAGTTATTTCGTAAGTTTTTACTCACCCAAACGTTTACCCCTTGGTGGGATCAAATACTTGTATGGTGGATAAAAGCCCGCCTGATATTGTTGCCTGCTGGATGTATTATTATGTTAGTATCATTTAACCTTACTCGCACCAACTGGCTCATTATCAGCAGTGTACTAACAGATATTTTACTTACAGTCCTTGTATTGGGTCAGCTTTACAAATACAGGACTCGATTTACCAACTTTTTTGTAGCAGGCATGCTATTTTTTATGATGGGCACAGGCATTACCATAGGGTGGTTTATTCAAGACACCTCGTCTCCGGTACAACCACACTTTATTCAATTAGGGATATGTCTGCAGCTGTTTTCTTATGCTATAGGCTTAGGAGTGCGCTTTCGCCATAATGAAATACAAAAACGTTATCATCAAAAAATTCTTATTGCAGAGCTACAAACCCACCAAGAGATTGCAAGGCAAATAAACACAGAACTGGAAACCAAGGTTGAAAAACGTACCAAGGAAGTGGCAAGTAAAAATACCCGCCTAGAGGCACAAAACAAAGTACTGGTAACCCAAAAAGACCGACTGGAAGCACTTAATAGCATCAAAGCCAAGTTGTTTTCTATCATCTCACACGATTTACGCAGCCCTATTAATTCTATTCAAGGAGTATTACACCTTATGAACTCTGACGACCTATCCTCGCAAGAGGTAAAGTCGTTGTCAAACAAGCTCAACAGCCAGGTACAGATCACCCAAAACCTGCTAGATAACTTATTGTATTGGTCAAAGTTACAAATGCAAGGAATCAATGTAAATTATACTAAAGTGAACTTGTTCCAACTGGCAGAAAACACCTTGCACTTGTTTGATACATCTAACAGTAAAAAACTAAAACTGCATAATGTAGTTCAAGAAGATGCTTATGCCTGGGCTGACGCCAACATGGTGGCATTGATTATAAGAAACTTGATAGCCAATGCTGTCAAATTTACTCCCTATGGTGGAAGTATTACAGTAAAAGTATGTAGCAACGACCAAGACTACCTCAAGGTATCGGTCAATGATACTGGAGTAGGCATTGCCGCTGACAATATTCCATTAATATTTGACCAGGCAGCTCATTTTAGTACGCCTGGTACCGCCCAGGAAAAAGGAACAGGTTTGGGTTTAATGCTTTGCCAGGAGTTTGTAGAAAAAAACCACGGCAAGATATGGGTAGAAAGTACCTTAGGAGAAGGCAGTAGTTTTATATTTACTTTACCCAAACGTCCCCTTAATATATAAAGTCAAGTTTGACTACTCCTCAAACCAACCCAACTGGCTTATTGCATAAAAATAGTCCTCCACGAAACCTTTTCTATTGAGCCTCGTAACTACCTACATATTCTTACTAAAAAGAAGATTTATAAAAAAAATACAAAATCATTTGGAAGTTAAAAAGCTCCATCGTACATTTGTAACATAATGAAAACAATGACAACGACATATTGCCAACTCTCACTCTTACAATCACTGAGTTATTTCTTTTTAGGAAATAGCAGGGGATTTCTTTGGGAATGATTGAAAAGCAATATTCAATAATATACCGAAGCCCCTGACAAAATCAGGGGCTTTTTTTATGCTTTACAAATCACTAAAAAATAAGTTATATAGCTATTAATCAGATATTTAGCAATAAAACATTACTTAATTACAGTTGTAATATACCTAAAGTACAGTTTAAACTATTACCAGGTGCGATGGCTGAGCGGTTGAAAGCACAGGTCTGCAAAACTTGTTTATCGTCGTGGGTTCGAATCCCACTCGCACCTCAAAACAAATACTATAGAACACTAAATAATTGTTTTAGCTAATCGATAATAGCACTGAAACAAAATAGGCAGACTATGTTACTATATTAAAATAATACAATTTCAAGCAAAGCCAATGTGGTGGAATTGGCAGACACGGCAGTCTCAGACTCTGTCGCCTTTTGGCATTGGGGGTTCGAATCCCTCCATTGGCACTACAATTACAATGGTAACGTGATGGAACTGGTATACATGACAGACTTAAAATCTGTTGCTAAAATCAGCATGAGGGTTCGAATCCCTCCGTTACTACTCAATACGCTTCATTCTGTTTTAAGGTTTGGAGCAATAAATACCCGTGTAGCCCAATTGGCAGAGGCACTTGATTTAGGATCAGGGTAGTGAAGGTTCGAGTCCTTTCATGGGTACTGAGTTGGAAGTGTCAAGCAGGCATGCCTGCGAGCACAAAGGGTTTGTATGGTTTGTTGGTTACAAACCCTTTATATATATCAACACAAAATACCAATGTGGCGGAACTGGTTTACGCAGCGGTCTTAGAAACCGTAGCCCTAGGGCTTGGGGGTTCGAATCCCTCCATTGGTACCAAATATTGACAAATGCCCGTGTAGCCCAATAGGCAGAGGCGCCTGATTCAAAATCAGGTCAGTGAAGGTTCGAGTCCTTCCATGGGTACAAGTTTATTTTAAACAAATACATTTTTAAAACAACATGAAACAATACACTTACATATCATTTTATCAATCATCACAACAAATGTTTGGTTATTATTCATTTAGTAGTAACGATCCGGGAGGCATCTGTACGTATTAACACACACATACCAATGTGTAAGTAAAACACGCACTAAGCCTCTCGGATGTAAAATCTGAGAGGCTTTTTTTTATTGCCCTGCAGAGGCGTTCAATGCTTGACAGGGTAGCCCAATTACAGAGAGTAAAGAAGTCAGGCGGCTTCCGCTGTTTGCTAAACAGTTGATTCTGCATAATAGAAGATGGTTCGAGTCCATTGCTCTCTGCTATTTTTTTGGAGGTGCGCCAACGCTGGAGAGTTGGATTGCTCTATAAAAGCACTGCTTCGGCTGAGTAGGTTCGAATCCTACCACCTCCACTTTTTTGGAGATAATCCGGTTGGATGAGGGAACTGGTTGGAAGCCAGTCGTACTCCTACGTGGGGTATTGGGGGTTCGAATCCCTCTGTCTCCGCTTTTTGTGAATGTAGCTTAATGGCAAAGCACCTGTTTGAAAACCAGGAGATACGTTTGGTTCAACTCCCGTCATTCACACAATTTCAACGACCTGTCGTCCAATGGGTTAGGATACCTGACTTTGACTCAGGTGATAAAGGTTCAAGTCCTTTCAGGTCGTTTTTTTGCGGATATAACTTAAAGGTAAAGTGTCAGGTTGAAGCCCTGAAGATGGAGGTTCGATTCCTTCTATTCGCACCAATATTCAGAGAGTTACCCAAGTGGTGAAGGGGACAGGTTGCTACCTTGTTAGGTCAGGTTTGACGCGGGGGTTCGAATCCCTCACTCTCTGCTTTTTTTGACACAGTTGAGCAATTGGTTGGCTCGCCTGACTGTAAATCAGGTCTTATTGCAAGCTTGCAGGTTCGAGTCCTGCCTGTGTCACTTTTGCTACGGAGATAACCCGGTTGGATCAGGAGCTTGTCTTGAAAACAAGTAATACCATCACAAGGTATTGGGGGTTCGAATCCCTCTGTCTCCGCTTTTTGTGAATGTAGCTTAGTAACGTGCTCAAAATAAGTTTTCGGTTTTTAGGGCAAATACGCACAACTGACTGAGGCATTTTTTGCGCTCAAGGCAACATCCGGGGGATGTTGAGCCAGACCGTGGGACGGTACTACGGGCAATAAAAACTTACAGTCCCGGCGGAACTGCCGGGGTAACGAAAGGCAGTAAAGCGGATTTATTCTAAATCGGACAGCTTCAAAGTCCCGATTTCTTATCGCATGCGTCAAAGCTTAATTTTACGAACACTTAAAATACCGTCAAAATCATCAAAAACGACTCTTTTAGGCGCAACTCCTACGGAGCCGTGTCCCGTTTCGTTTATTTTTTCTACCAAGGTTTCTCCCCACTGGGGCTAATATTCGTAATAAGTGGCATAAAAACGAGCAAAGAGTTTTGAACGATTCCATAAAAATTGTGATTCAACACAACTTGAAGCTGGTTTTTACAGGCGGAATTTTAAGCCCTGACCAATGCGATTTCTTATCGGGGTTATTGTTGAGGGCTACGCCCGAAATCCCGTTTACGGGGCGAACACGTTACTTAATGGCAAAGCGCCTGCCTGAAAACCAGGAGATACGTTTGGTTCAACTCCCGTCGTTCACACAATCTCTACGACCTGTCGTCCAATGGGTTAGGATACCTGACTTTGACTCAGGTGATAAAGGTTCAAGTCCTTTCAGGTCGTTTTTTGCGGATGTGACTCGAGAGCTTGTTTAAAATTCATTGATTAGGTCTTTTACGCGACTTTTATGATTATATTTTGTCAAATTTATTAGCAATAGCGCTGCTATTACTTCAAAATTTGACGCATCTAATCCAAAAATTCATCATAAAATCTCCTATAAACAAAAGTTTAAACAAGCTCTAAAGGTAAAGTGTCAGGTTGAAGCCCTGAAGATGGAGGTTCGATTCCTTCTATTCGCACCAATATTCAGAGAGTTACCCAAGTGGTGAAGGGGACAGGTTGCTACCTTGTTAGGTCAGGTTTGACGCGGGGGTTCGAATCCCTCACTCTCTGCTTTTTTTGACACAGTTGAGCAATTGGTTGGCTCGCCTGACTGTAAATCAGGTCTTATTGCAAGCTTGCAGGTTCGAGTCCTGCCTGTGTCACTTTTGCTACGGAGATAACCCGGTTGGATCAGGAGCTTGTCTTGAAAACAAGTAATACCATCACAAGGTATTGGGGGTTCGAATCCCTCTGTCTCCGCTTTTTGTAAACTTGCTTATGATTGAGATAGCGACCTATGCTTCACTATTAAAAAATCACCCTCAACAATCAGAAAATATTTATAATTTACATTCTTTCAGGTAATTATTGCGTAACTTACTATTAACAACATATCTTTCTTTAACTTTTAATGAAACTGCATTATTTTTAAAATAAGGGAAAGTAAATGCAAAAAATCTGGCAATATCTTGTAGTAATCATCATAAACACCCACACCCTTTGGGCACAAACTCCTCCACAGATTACACTCCAACGAATAGACAGTTTAACGAAGCAACTTAACAAGCCTAAAAACCACCATTACCAATTTATAAGAATTATAGAAAAAGCCATTAAAGGTTTAGACTCTACCAGCATATTAAAAACAGGTACTAAAATAGCTTCGCTTCTACAACAACACCCTCGCCCCATATTTCACGTCATGTCTCCGGCATTGATGGCTTATTTGTATGATGCTACTCAAAATCGTACACTGGCTATAGAAAAGATGCGAGAAGCAATAGCATTGGCTCAAACAAAATCTACAAAAACGGTATTAGCAGAGCTCTATCGCGATTTTGGGCATTTGCAAAATGCCGCCAATGACGGAAACTCGATTAACAGTTTTTTTGCCTCTTACGAACTTTTTCTTGCACTTGGGCAAAAGGCAAAGGCAGTAAAATCGCTTTACAATGTAGCAACTACTCAGTATGGTGCTAATGTACCCATAAACAAAAAAATAGAAAGTTTTCGGGAGGTAATCAAACAAGAGAAATACTGCCAGGATAGTTTACCTCACCGTATGCTCATCAACTCATACAATGCCATTGGCATGTTGTATTTTAGGCAACAAAAGTATAAAAAGGCTGAAAAGGAACTTCAGATTGCACTCAAAATATCTGAAGCCAAAAAAGATTCGGCTTGGATTGGCATTCTAAGCGGGAATTTTTCCCAGCTTTATCGGACAAACAAAGAATATGATAAAGCCCTAAAATACCTTAAGAAAGACCTAAATCTCAGCAAAAAAAACAAAGAACGTCTGAGCTTGGCCTATGTATACATTAGTTTTGGCGATATTTATCGGATATTACAAAAGTACACCCAAGCAAAAGCTTACTACGACAGTGCCAGAGTGGAGAGCATTCACAACCGATTTACCCACAACAAATCTGGTGTGCTACGAGCGCCTTTACAAATGAGCTACTATGGATTAGCGCGCTTATTTGCTGCTCAACATAGCTATAAACAAGCCTACCGATACCGAGACCTTGCAGCCAAGCTCAGCGATACCATTACTCAAAGAAAACTACAAAATAAAGTAAATCAAGTGCAAGCCGCCTATAATATAGAGAAAAAACAAAAGGAGGTATTACTGCTTACTAAGAAAAATGACCTAAAAGAGGCCACTATCCAGCGGCAAAACCTAATTAACCTGGCAATAGGTATAGTCTTGTTTTTTACCTTAGTGCTTGCTATAGTGTTGTACATCAGCAACAAGGAAAGAACAAAGAATAATAAGATACTTAGACAGCAGCAAGATGAAATTGTCACTCAAAACAAAGAACTGGTACAACAAAGAGAAGAGATACTTGCTCAACAAAGCTTTGTTACCAGCCAAAACCAAGAGCTTTCCTTCAAAAATCAACAAATCAAAAGTAGTATTAACTCAGCGTTACATATTCAAAAAGCAATTTTGCCTTACCAACAAAAACTGCATAATTTATTGTCTGACTACTTTGTGATATACCGCCCAAAAGATGTAGTATCAGGCGATTTTTATTGGATCAACAAAGTAAAAGGCAAGACTATTTTAATAGCCGCTGATTGTACCGGACATGGAATACCAGGAGCCTTTATGTCGTTGATTTGCCACACCTTATTTGACAAAATTATTCGCACCTGCCATATTACCGACTCGGCAGAAATACTAGAAAAAGCTCAAAACGAAATACGAGAGTTACTCAGGCAACAAGAGTTGGGTTATGCCAATGGAATGGATGTTTGCCTGGTTGTATTAGAAAGCCTCAAAGATAGTGTTAAAATACAGTTTACGGGTGCCAGACGTCCTTTGTATGTAATAAAACACGGGTGCCAAACAATAGAAGAGTTACGTGGTGACCGCCTGTCTATTGGGGGTAGGGAACGACGTAACCAAGTAAAGTTTAGTAGTCAACAACTCATACTTAAAACGGGTAGTTTGCTGTATCTTAGCTCTGATGGCTACGCCGACCAAAACAATCTAAACAGGAGACCCTATACAACCAATCAACTGAAAACAACCCTGGAAAAACTCAAAGACTATTCTATGGAAAAGCAAAAGGAAATACTTGAAACAAAACTGCAAACCCACATGCAAGGCACAGAACAACGTGACGACATTATGCTGATAGGGGTAAAACTGTAATAAGGGACTTGTTTATAGCAACATTTTTTATTATTATAGCGTATGCATTTTAACTCAAGCTTTGTGTAAATGGTCTGATTTATGCCTCTAGCTATATAAACTTAAAATATTGATATACAGCAGTTTGTTAAGTTAACTATTTACTAAATCATTCCCTGTAAATGTCTATGAAAAAAGTAACAACGTGTGTCTTTTTTTTATTCACAATCTCCCTTGCTGTTTTTGCTCAAAAATCACCTCCTGACAACATTATACAACGCATAGAAGAGTTTGCAAAAAAGCCAACCTCTACAAAAGCACCTAAAACATCACTTGGCGACCTATTGGCAAAATTGAAAGATGCTCAAAAAAAAGGAGACTCTGCTGTAGCCTTTTCTAATGCAAAAGCCATTGTTCAGCTTGCAAATAAACATAAATCGTTTGAATTAGACGCAGTGAGTAATGCATCACTCGCTTATGCTTATGCTTTTGGAGGCAAAAATTCTATAAAAGCCTTTGAGTTAATGAATCAGGCAATTGCCAAGGCAGGTAAACGCCAAAGAAAAGATATACAAGGCTATTTATACCATGAATTGGCACACTTACAAAATGATTTTAAAAACGATGACGCTATCAAAAGTTTTCTCAAGGCGCACGAGCTATTTCTGGAGATAAACAAAAATACAGCAGCAGCTCGATCATTATACCAGGCAGGAATCCTGCAATACGGCAGCGACCTAGGGCTGGACATTAAAATAAAAACTTTCCGTGAGGTAATTAAACTGGGGGGTGACTCTCTACACCACCGTAATATTATCAACTCACACACGGCTATAGCCATGATGCGCATTGGAGAAAAAAAATATAACGAAGCCGAAAAAGAGCTCAGCAAGGCAATGGAAATATCTGTGGAGAAAAAAGACTCTGCCTGGATCGGGATTTTAAGTGGTAACTTTGCCCAAATATACGAAGTAAAAAAAGAGTATGACAAAGCTTTGAAGTATTTGAAGGTAGATTTACATTTAAGTAAAAAACACAAGGAACGAGGCAGTGTAATATTGGTATATACTAGTATAGGCGATATATATTTTGCCAAGAAGAAATATAAGCTCTCACAGGCTTACTATGATAGCAGTGTGGTACACAGCAAAGTAGATTATTATAGAAATATAGGCAAAAAAGACATTTTTTACCCTGGCTTACTAAGGGCTTACAGAGGACTGGCAAAATTAAACGCAGCAAAAAAGAAGTTTGAACAGGCCTATGAGTACCGAACCTTGGCTGGTGTTATGCGCGACACCCTCAACCGTCGCAGGTTACGCAGTAAAGTTAATCAAATACAATCAGCTTATAATTTAGACAAAAAGCAAAAAGAGGTACTGCTTCTTACCAAAGAAAATGACCTTAAAGAAGCCACTATCCAACGTCAAAACCTTTTTAACATTGCAGTAGGTATTGGGCTGTTCTTAGTGCTGGCACTTGCCATCGTACTTTATAGAAGTGTTCAAATACGAAAAAAGAAAAACAGCTTGCTCAAAGAACAGCAAAACGAAATTATGACTCAAAACGAGGAGTTGTTTCAACAGCAAGAAGAGATTTTAGCTCAGCAGGAGTTTGTTGAAAACCAAAATAAAGAATTGTCGCGTAAAAATCTCATGATTAATCAAAGCATCAATTCTGCCCAACTCATCCAAGAAGCAATTCTACCTTATGAATCTAAACTTAATAGCCTCCTTAAAGACTATTTTATTTTTTATCGCCCCAAAGACATTGTATCAGGTGATTTTTACTGGCTTAACAAAATAGAGCATAAAACTATCTTAATTGCTGCTGATTGTACCGGTCACGGAGTTCCAGGAGCTTTTATGTCGCTTATATCCAACACATTGTTTGATAAAATTGTGCGCGTATGGGGGATTACAGAAGCCAGTGAGATTTTAAAAAAGGCGCAAAGCGAAATTAGAATATTACTCAGACAACAAGAACTAGGCTATGCCAACGGAATGGATGTGTGCCTGGTAGTGATGGAGGATACTCCTCAGGGCCAGGTAAAGGTACAATTTGCAGGAGCAAAACGCCCCTTGTATTATATAAAAAATGGCGAAAGTACACTGCAGGAAGTAAAAGGCACCCGAATGTCTATAGGGGGGCGTGAGCGCAAAGACAGACCATCGTTTACACAAACAGAACTATTGCTTGACAAAGGCAGTATTTTATACTTAGGGTCGGACGGCTACGCCGATCAAAACAATCAGAAACGTAAAGCTTTTGCGGTCAAAAATCTAAAGTTATTGCTGGAAAAAATATCAGCCCAACCAATGTCAGAACAAAAACAACTATTGAATGAAACTTTAGATGCCCACATGAAGGGCACAGAACAACGCGATGATATTATGCTGATAGGTGTAAAGCTGTCATAATATATATACTTTCTACACTTTCATTCTTTTTTAAACTATAAAGTCTTCATATTGAAGGATAAAGCATCAAAATTATCTTGATAGTATAGTCCATCTTCCATCATACTACTATCGTTGGGTTTTGCGTACCAATTTACCTGCACGTCTACATTTCCATCTTCGGCATACTCTTCCAGCATTTCAAGTATATGAAATATGGCTTGTGATGAACTTGTATTGAAATATAATAAGCGAAAATTTAACGTAATAGGACGCTGGTTAACTTTTAAATAATCGCTGAGCCACTTTAGTAAAGCTTGGTAAAACACAAAAGCATCTTCACTGTAGGACTCTCCGGCAATATCAAATATGTTGGTATTTGTATTAAACGAAATATAAGGGGTATATTTTTCTTGCGTGATGATCAAACTTTTCACTGTGTGTAAATATATAAATTAGTAGTTTAATAATATATTTTCAGACCTCTATCCCTCTCAAGCCAAAGATGATAGTTGCATGGTTTGGATAAAACCCTTTTTCTAACTTAAAAAAAAATGATTAAAAGTATGCTTTAAACTGCTTTTTTTTCTGTTTTTCTTTCCTGCAAAAACCTGTATGCCCCTTTCCAAATGCCCTCCACTTGCTTCAGTCATCTATTGTCAATAACTTTACTGAAGGGGTACCTCAATATTTTGAATTTTAGAGATTCACATAATAAATTAATTGCAATTTCCCCAAAACGAAGAAGGTATTTACAGGTAAGCCACACTTATGTAAGTTAAGTTGGTGTATGTCAAGGAGGCATTATACATGAAGGTCTGAACGTAATCAAGTGTTCACAAACGGTACTGCAGGTGTCTAATAAATGAAAAGGAGATTTAAAAAAAGATAAGCACGCACCTGTGATGCGTGCTGGTTTGTATAAGAGTGTTGCTGTAAGAATAGAGCATACTTGATGAAACAAGCTTATATAAGTTGTTCTACCAATATATTAAAACTCAAAGCCCCAAAATCATCCTGAAAATCTTCTCCGTCTTCTACCATGTCCATGTCGTGGGCACTGGCATGCCAGTTTATCACAATAGGTATATTGTAATTACTGGCATGGTTATTTAACATTTCCAGCATTTCAAAAATTAGTTGAGAAGAGCTGGTGTTAAAATAACTTAGGCGGAAGTCAAGACTTAGGGGTGTTGGGTTGGCCTTCACATATTTATCGAGCCATTCTATAATTGGCTGATAAAAATGAGCGGTTTCTTCACTGAATGATTCTCCAACAATTTCCAGATTATTGGTTGCTTTGTCAAAGAATACTCTGGGAGTGGAATCTCCCTTTTCAATCAATAAATCATTCATGATGTCACTTTGCTATTCTGGTTATGTAATATCATAAAGATACATGCAAAAGTTCAATTCATCAACTTTGATTTAAACAAAACAAGTAAAATCCTCGATAAAAAGTGATTATTTTAAGTTAGATATAGTGATAGAAAAGGGTGATGTCCTTTTTTAGACCAAATGCTGTGATAGAATATTGAACGATAAATGATCAAAACTATCTTTATAATTCTCTCCATCCTCTATGATGTCTACATCCTTGGCGTTGGTGTACCAATTGACTATCACTTTGGTGTTTTTATGAATCACGTGCTCTTCTAATAACTCCAAAATTTCAAAAAATGCCCGTGATGACCTTGTATTAAAGTATTTTAGTTTAAAATTGAGTGTAACGCTTTTTTTGTTAGTAGCAAGATAGCTTTTGAGCCATTTAATAATAGGTTGGTAAAACGTGTCAGAGTCATCGCTGTAAGATTCTCCTTCAATGTTAAAAACTCTGGTGTTTACATCAAATGATACGTAAGGTGTGTATTTTTCCCTCTTTATTAATAAACTTTCCATTTTAATATAGTGAAGTTAGTTAAGCATAAATACATCTAAATTGGAATGTTCTGAATTTTGTATTCAAGCCAATAATCTTGAGCTGCTTCACAGTCTGCATTTCTGGTATAGTATGTTGTGTATCCCTCAATACCTTAGAGTAATGAAGCTTAAATTAATATTGTTAATTATTGATTGATCATTCCAGCATCAAATTTAGCATATATAATGCTACATTTGAATTTAACTAGTATAAATAGCGAGGAAAGTTGATATAAAATTGATATTAAAAGTTTTTATTGCATTATCCAAATAATATTTTGAATACTATCCTATTTTTTGGTTAATATCTTCGCTAGATTTTGGTTAAACTCATCGTACCGCCACAGATCGGCATGCTTGCCATCAGGCACACTAAACAGTAGGTCATCCTTCTTAAAAAAGCGGGTCAGTTTCTGGCTCGATTCGTAGTAGATCAGTTCGTCGAGCTGCCCATGAAACAAATATACAGGCGACTTGACCTGGGGTAAATATAAATCGGTACGCAGATGATACTTAAGTACAATAGTATAAGGAAACCAAGGGATATTGTATTGTTTGCCCAAGTGTTGTACCAAATCAATAAAACTATAATAAGGTGTTTCTAATATCAACATTTTGGGCATATTGCGTGCTGCCACAAACGCAGCCAAACCACTCCCAAGCGAACGTCCATATATGACCACTTTGTTTTCGGGATATTCTTTTAGCAACTGTTGGTACACATACTCTGCGTCTTTTAGTAAAGTTTGTTCGTTTACTTCTCCCCTACTTTTACCATATATTCTATAATCAAACACTAGCACATCGTAGCCATATTGGGTAAATCGGCGAGCTATTCTACCCCAGTTGCGCAAACTTCCCGTGTTGCCGTGTAAATAATAGATAAGCCCTCTGGCGGTTTGTTGCTTGCTCTTAAACAATAGCGCATTTAAACGGGCTCCATGCTCAGGAGTGTAAAAGCGTTCTTCATCATAAGCAAATTTAAATTTGTGGTCAAGAGGCAACCTTTCGGCAAGAAAAATAACCTTGTCTTGATTGAGGTACACAAAAACACATATTACGGTAACCACACCTACCATTACCAGCAATAAATAAAGCACCACTCGAGTAAACCACTTAAATACACGCCACATTCTTTCAAAGCTTTTAATTTTTTAGATTAGTTTTGTGATAAATCACATGTAAGTAAAACGGAAAAAATAAAATGAGCCAAATATGGTGCAATATTTTAGTTTCAGGCGATTGAAAAAATATGTCCATAGCTTTGGCTATGCAAATATTTTTTCAAGAAGTCTGGGGCTATAAGATTAGTCAAATGGCTCAGGTTATTTTAGTAGTTTTACTAACAATTATTTTAATTTAATTAACGTACACAATGAATTGGAAATATGCCTTTTACCTGGTTTTTTTAACCAGTTTCATTACCTTTCGCACAAACGCTCAATACAAATTTACTATAGAGAAAAAAGTAGAAGCCACACCAGTAAAAAACCAACAACGTACTGGTACTTGCTGGAGCTTTTCTACAGCTTCGTTTATTGAGTCAGAACTTATTCGTTTGGGCAAAGGGCAACACGATTTGTCAGAAATGTATGTAGTACGTCGCATTTACCGCGAAAAAGCCCTAAACTACATGCGCCGCCAAGGTAAAGCCCAGTTTAGTCAAGGAAGCCTGGCTCACGACCTTATCAACACCATTGGCAAGTACGGTATTGTACCCGAACAAGTGTACAGTGGTAAAGTAAACGGTGAAACCAGACACGACCATGCAGAACTTGCCGCGGTGCTTACCAGTATTATGAAAACGGTAATAAAACGCAAGCGCCCTACTCAAAAATGGTTGCCCGCTTTTGAAGGAGTGCTGGATGCTTACCTGGGCAAAGTACCAGAGAAGTTTACCTACCAGAACAAAGAATATACACCTAAAAGCTTTGCGCAATGGTTAGGCATCAATCCGGCAGACTATGTAGAACTGACCTCTTATACTCACCAACCTTATTACAAGACATTTGTGCTGGAGATTCCTGACAATTTTTCTAATGGTGCCTATTATAACCTACCTATAGACGAATTGGAAGCAGTAGCAAAAAATGCTATTCAAAGTGGATACTCGATGGTGTGGGATGGTGATGTCAGCGAAAAAGGTTTTTCGCAAAGAAATGATGTTGCTATTGTGCCTAAAAAACAGTGGACACAAATGGCTTCGGCAGAGCGAAAAAAAGCCTTAAAAACCCCTGTGGAAGAACGCAAGGTAACGCAAAAAATGCGTCAGGAAACGTTTGAAAACTACAGTACTACTGATGATCACTTGATGCACCTCGTTGGTACTGCCAAAGATCAAAACGGCAACAAATACTACCTGATTAAAAACTCTTGGGGTGTAAATGCGGGATCTTCTGGGGGGTATGTACATGCTTCTCAGGCTTATTTTCGCCTCAAGACAGTCTCGTTATTGGTGCATAAAGATGCCATACCAAAGCAAATTCGCAAAAAATTGGCGCTCTAAACATACCAATAGTCCATAGCTGATTCGAGTAAATGTTCACCTTGTTAAATACTGTAAACCAGTATTTTATTTAAAAGTTTTTCGGTTTTATGCCTAAACATCCAATTAAATAGTTTTTAAATTCATAAATAACTGATCACCAGCAAACAACTTTGACTAAAATCACTGTGGAGTATTGAACAACCAAGCAAAAAAGCCCTGCAATGTCAGGGCTTTTTTGCTTGATATTGCATTCATCAAATAAACACTAAGAAACCTCTACCAAACGATGATTTTTCACCAATGCTTCGGTAGTCGCCTCTAAAATAGAGAAAGCATTTTCTGCCATTAAGTTAACTTTATCGTCCAAAGTAGGATTGATTTCCACCATTTCCCAACATATTGTTTTTGAACTACGGGCAAAAGCTATATTCAAGTCACAGGCTTCGGCTACAGTCAAACCATTGGGTACAGGGGTGCCTGTGCCTGCCGAAATCGCAGAATCCATGCTGTCTACATCAAACGATACATACACCATATCACAATCGCTCAGAATATCAAGGGCTTGCTTAGCTATAGCCTCTGCTCCCTGAGTGTGTACCTCTTCTGCAGTAAAATTTCTCATGCCGTATTTATCCATCAAAGCTTGTTCTTGAGCTTCTATGTCTCTACCTGCAATCAATACAATGTCTTCACCTTTGAGCTTAGCTCCTTTGATACCTACATTCTTAAGTTGTTCCCAGTACTCATTAGTAGCCGCATCTAAGGTGTTTATTTGGTGTGCTTCGTTGTTTTCGTTCAAAGCTATTGCCAAAGGCATGCCATGCATATTGCCCGAAGGAGTAGTATAAGGTGAATGCAAATCGGCGTGGGCATCTATCCATATCACTCCCAATCGCTTATGAGGATACGCCTGCTTGATACCTGCTATAGTGCCTGCTGCCGACCCATGATCTCCAGCAAGCACCAAGGGAAACAACCCTTGCTTGAGTGTGTCATTCACTGCCTGGCAAGTAGCCGTTTGAACTTTCAACAAACCATCAATGTGTTTGGCAAACGGGTATTTATTGTCTTGGAAAAGTATCTCATTGACAGTAGGCACTGTCAGGCACTGGTTATAAGTGGCAAAAAATGTTTTGCTCACTGGTGTATTGTTTTTACTGGCTTTATTCAAACAAGCTGTTTTCAAAGCATCTACTCCCAAACTTGCCCCCCTTGTTCCTGCTGCAATTTCTGATTTTACTTCAATAACTTTTATCTTACTAACCATACTTTAATCCTGTTTTTTCTGATATTAAACCCACCTCCCCTTTGGTCATCAAACAACCAAAGAACAAGGTGGGCTATTATAATAAAGTTTTGTTTGTTGCTATATTTTGCACAAAATTATAAAAATATGTGGTTATGTCTTGAGTTAAATCAATAAAGAATGAGCAACAGATAGGCAAATATCCATCACAGAGTTTAAACACAGTTTATGGGTAGAAAGAAGGTATAAAAAAAACAAGTGAACAATAAAAGGTAGTAGGGATGGATTGTTTCTGTAGGGTGCTTGTACTTAGTCAATATAACCTTACTTTATTTTATGTTGTTGTCAAAAAAAGAGTTTTTATTCACTTTTTTTGTAAAAAATATCGAAACTCTATTACATTTAACCTTCAAATACGTTGTAAATTTATGATATCAAGGCTTGGTATAATAAATGTCTATTAATATTCGTAGTTTTGTAGATCAATATAATAAAGAGTTAAACATTAAATTGTAAAATTAATGAAAAGAGTATTAGTTGTAGTTGCGCTTGTCTCTATGGTCGGTTTCACGTCTTGTGCAAAAAAAAGACATACTTGCCCAACTTATATGAAAAACGTGCACGAGCAAAAGGATGTCAAAGTAAAAAATACCTTAGACCCCAAAGACAACTCAACCAAGGCAAAAAACGCCAGAGGATAGTTGCAAAAAATCTTAAACTGTTTGGTTTTGCGAAAGTACAAGTCGAGCAGCCGCATACAAGTCTTTAGCAGTAAAATCGGCAAGCGCCGATATAGGTTTATTTTCCGCAATAACCTGTACTGTATTGACTTGTATTTTTTTTGCCGCCTCTACATCACGGGCACTGTCCCCTATCATCCACGACCTTTCTCTGTCTATTACATGCTTGGCAATGGCTTTTTCTAACATAAAAGACTCAGGCTTACGCGAAAGTGATTCGCTATGCTGAGGGTGGTAAGGCGAGTAAAACAAATCATCAAGCAGGTAACCACATTGCTGTTGCAAATACTGGTGACAGGCTTTCACATCTTCTTTAGTATATAAACCTTTAGCTATGCCTCCCTGGTTGGTAACCACCACCAATAAATATCCTGCTTGCTTTAATTCTTGCAATGCTTCAATTACTCCTGTGGGTATCTCAAAATCGGCAATGGTATACGTATAAGTACCCCGCTCACGATTGAGCACCCCGTCTCTGTCTAAAAAAATACATCTGTTCATGTTGATTTTTAGTAATTCCCCCTGTTTTTTCCCTCAGTTGGTCGACCATTATGTTAGTCAACAAAGCCCGCTATTTTTACTCACAATTAAATCCTCGCTGCCATCAACAAACCCAAGTCTTTATAGGGCATGTCCAGTTTGTCGGCAATAAAACGGTTGGTAAGACTCCCTTTATAAGCATACACACCTTCCATAAACCACTTACTGGTAAAAATCATCTCATCCATTCCGCCTGCCTTGGAAATTTTCATCAAATAGGGAGTAAAAATGTTGCTCAAAGCAGTGCTTGAGGTTCTACTTACCCGCGAAGCGATATTGGGCACACAGTAATGAATGACATCATATTTTTTAAAAATAGGGTTTTCGTGTGTGGTCACCTCTGAAGTAGAAAAAACTCCGCCCTGGTCAATACTCACATCTATAATGATAGAGTTGGGTTTCATTTGCTGCACCATTTCTTCGGTTACTACACAGGGAGTTAGCCCTTTCTCAGCACGCATGGCGCCTATCACAACGTCAGCGCGTGAAATGGCTTCTTCTAATATACCTGTGTCTATAGTAGAGGTATACATTTGGTGCCCTACAGCATATTTAATCCGGCGCAACTTATAAATGTCTTTGTCAAAAATTTGGGTTTCGGCACCCAACCCAATGGCTGTACGTGCGGCATACTCGCCTACTGTACCTGCCCCAATAATGACTACACGAGTAGGGGGTACACCAGTGATTCCTCCTAAAATAATACCTCGGCCATTGTGGGCACTGCTGAGGTACTCAGAGGCAATAAGCATTACCGTGCTCCCAGCTATTTCGCTCATAGAACGAATCAAGGGCATTTCGCCAATGCGGTTTTGAATAAACTGGTAAGCAATACCGATGCATTTTTTTTGCATCAAAGCTTTAAAGTAGGCAGTATCCATACGTGCCATAGGCAACGATGATACTACTGTGCGCCCAAACCTCATATACTCTATTTCTTCGTGAGTAGGGGGCTCTATTTTTAAGATCAGGTCTGCCTCGAACACTTCTTTGGCAGAATAACACACCTCTGCCCCAGCTTCGCTGTACTGCTGGTCGGTAAACTTGGCACCAAGCCCAGCTCCGGCTTCTACCCTTATCTCATGCCCATTGCGTACCAATATTTCTACTGCTTCGGGGCGCAACGATACCCGCTTTTCAGATTTACTTTTTTCTTTGGGTATACCAATAAACAGTTTTTCTGCCTTTTTTTTGATAGGAGCCAACTGCTCACTTGGATAAAGTACCAATTGTTCTTTGGTAAGGGCTGTGCCTTCTGTGTACGATTGCTTACTCATATTGGGTCAATTCAATGATTCGGTAATCAGATTGTAGTATAATAGCAATTTTTAGATAATTTTCGGGCATCAGGCTGGGGATTTTTGAAGCCCATTCTATAAAACAATAACTATTGTCATAAAAATATTCTTCGTAGCCCATGTCTAGCGCCTCAGTTTCGTTTTTGAGCCGATAAAAATCAAAATGATAGAAAGCCTCTCCAGAGACATTTTGGTATTCGTTTACAATAGAATAAGTAGGGCTCTGAATGGTGTCGACAATACCCATTTGTCTTCCTATTTCTTTGATCAAGGTGGTTTTTCCTGCCCCCATTTCTCCATCAAACACCCAAATTTTTGCGGGTTTGGGTTGTTCATTGGCAAATTGGACAATTTGTTTGGCAACATTTGCCAGCTCGCTCAGCTCACGATAAGTTATTTGCATAAATTAATTACAGGTGTTCAATAAACATTACAAACGTGGTCCTCTGCTCCATACGCCCCTTCGTTCACGCTTGGCTTCTGCTTCTATTTTCATAAACTTCTTTATAAGCCTTTTATTATATCTGTCCTTTTGCACTACTCCATACCCCTTTCTCAGTAAGTCTTCGTTGAGGCACCTACCTGTTTTGCGCACATACAAGTAAGCAAGTAGTCGACCATATTGGTCAAATTTCTTTTTATCATAATCAAGGTAAATCGGGGTACCAGGTTTGAGCCTTCTCCTTACAAACTTATCGGCGTGTCGGGCATACGCAGGGTTAAACTTAAAAATATTGTTTGACGCTTCGGGGCTATCTACTCCAATTAACCTCATTTTCTTCTTTTTGTAGCGTTTGGTTCTCACAATGATTGTGTCGGCATCCAATACTTGAATAACTTCGCCATTGTCATAGTTTTGGGTAAAGAAAAAATAGAGTAACAATATACCTACTGTTACTACCCCCATGATAATCATTATAGTTTGGTTCTCCATAAGTGCTTGATTAGTTTTATCTCCTCAAGATGTGCCAACAATGCCCCTACATTTAAGTAAAGTAGTTTTTTTGATGTGTTGACAGGTCATTCTCAGGAGTGATCATCCATTGATTTGATGAAAATACACACTTTTTTTTACTTGATACTTATTCACAAGTAATTTATTTGTTGAGGCTTGCTTCGCGCCTAAAAAACACAAAGCCGTTCTTTTCGCCAATTTTTTTTATTGGATGCCCCGCCTTGATGAGTTCATCTAAACGCTGAGTACGATCAATACGCGAGACCAAATAAACGGTTTTATCTGACTTACCCGTTAAATACCACTCTTCGGTATTTTGCTTGGGACTTTTTTGTGGGGTACGTGCTGTGTAAAAATACTGTGCGTAGCTTTTGTAGCCAATAGTGCCTACATAACAATCTTCGTTTTGTTTCGATTTCATAAACTCTATAGCCGCCGCTTGGGTATACTTTTCTACCTTGGGAATGAACACATAAATGATTACTTGTACAGTAAGCAAAGTAGTGACAAACAAGGCTTTTGCCCCCAACACAGGATTTTTTCGATTCCAGTATACCAAAGTAGTAATGACTACTCCCAGCAACAAAAAGCCAATGGCAGACTCCAGCCCCGACCAATGCACTACGGCATCGAGATTTGCCACGGCAAATTTATCTTTAATCAAAGGGATAAATTTTTCTTTATAATTGATGAGAATAGGCAAAGCCGCCAGCAATAAGGCTACTACAGTACCTATCAATCCGATAAAAATACCCAACCAACGGGCAAAACGAAAGCGTTGTTGCTCGATATGGAAAATATAAGTAGCCGCCATAAAAGTAAGTGGAAAATAGCACATAGAGGAGTAGTGCATAATTTTGGTAGTGATGAGCGAAAACACTGTTAAAACTACCCAAAATAAGGTTTTCATCCACAATTTAAAGCGTCGTTGCTCTTCGGTGTCTTCATTGTTGCGTTGAAACGAGCGCAAAAAGTAAATACTTGCCGGAAAACAGCCCAATAATAAAACTACAGGGTGATAAAAAATGGGTTGTTCGTGCCCGGTAGAGGTAGAACTTGCCAGGTCGAGTTGGTATTTTACAAATTCAGAAATAAACCAAAAGCCATTGTGGAGGGTTTCGGGCAAAAACCAGGCAAATGAGACCACAAGCGCCACCAAGCCAAAAACCAATAATTCAGGGATTTTAAAAGTACTCCACTTACGGCTAAGCACCCAATAAGTAATAAGGGTAAGCCCCGAAAGCAGCATTGCCACTGGTCCTTTGGTAAGAATACCTAACCCAATAAAAATACCTGCCAGGGCTGCTTTCTGATAGCGTTTGCTTGCGTTTTTGCGCAAGCTTAGTAAGTAAAGCTGATATACTCCCAAAAATATAAATAAGTTGAAAAGTGGGTCGATGATGCCTGACTTGAAATAAAAATGAGGCAACAATGACCCTGCATATACCAATACCCACCACAACCCAAAACGGGAATTATAGATGTTGGTTCCTATGTGGTAAATAAGTGCAAGAGTAATGATACCTATCAGGGCATTGGGAAAGCGTGCCGCAAATTCATTGACACCAAATATTTTCATAGAAAGTGCCTGAATCCAGAAAAACAGGGGAGGTTTTTCCCAAAAAGGCTTAAAGTCTACCTGCACCTGGGCATAGTTGCCAGTAACGAGCATTTCGCGGGCACTTTCGGCAAAATTGATCTCATCCCAATCAAACAAATGGGTTACCCCCAACATAGGGATAAACAAAAGGGCGGCTCCTACGGCTATCAGCCAACTAATAGTTTTGCTATTCATCTGCACAATGTCATTTTAGAGCTTCAAAATAGAGTGATTTTAAAGCGTTTTGCAAAAGATTACGCAGGTTTTTGTTCTTAGGAACGGTGTCAAAATAAATACGCATTCTTAACCTCCTCTTTTTTGGACATGCTTCGTTAAAAAAACTTGCTATGGCTATGCCGCGTTTTTTGACCTCGCCTGACCAAAAAATATTTCCTTAAACTATAGAACTTTATTTTTGCATCGTTCCTTAGGAATGGTACCAAAATAAATTTACATTCTTAACCTCATCTTTTGAGGCTATACTTTGTTAAAAAATAGCCGAATAGCGCTGCTATTAGCCGATTTTTTACCGCGTCTAGCAACAAAATATTTTAGCGTTACTATAGAAATTTATTTTTACACCATTCCTTACTTTTGTTTGGCTTCCATTGCTGTAATCTCTATTTCGCCCTTAGAGGCTACACAGTCAGACGCTACTGCCTTGTATTTAACCTTGACATACATCGGAAACTTAGAGGAATGGCTTACGCCAAAAGTTTCTTGTCCCTGCTTGGGTCGCCACTGGTAATGGTCAGCTTTATAAGGTGTGGGGTCGTTGCTAAAGGTGACCATAAAGCCTCCACAGCATTGGCAACGGCGCGCGTCGAATCCTATAATAATGGCATCTACAGTGTCGGTTTTGTTTTCCATAGTAGTATTTTTTCCGTTAGTATTTTTTTGGTTTACACAAGCACTTAGGCATAGCATACCAATTATCATAATGGTGGTTAGTTTTAAATACACAGGCGTAAATTTATATTGTTCAATTGTTTATTTAAATAGTTCGCAACGAAGCTAAAAACTCTGGTCTACGGGTTTCATAAACCCATAAAAACTGATAGTGCAAGGTGTGAAGACCCAGTACCTAGAACCCAGTTCCCAGCACCTTACAGGCACTCCTTACTCTGAGCTAAATCTAACCACTATCAAGTATCACAAGTTACCTCGTCCCAAGGCTGGTTGCGGTAATTAATCAACCAATTGAGGGCATAATGGCGCTCGTACACCACTCCGGGGTGTACTGCTTTCATTGCTTGTTTGGTAATATGAGCATCTACACAAGCCCAGTTCATACGATAATACAAATCATTGGCATTCAGCACTTCACTTTTACCGCGCAAGGTAGTCATACTTTCTATAAAATCACGGGGATTTTTATTTTCTCCTACTGGATATTGCTCCACCGGAATATCGTTCAGATTGGCTAATGTATCAGGAAAAGGTAACTCATCTACTATCCCTAATGCCCACATGAGCGTCCAAATACCTTCGCATTTCCAGGTTTCCTGACCTTTAAGCTCCTGAGTAGGGTTTTGCAAAAAAGCCCGTTCACGGGGAGTTACTGCCTCCTGTAACTTATATTGAGCAAGGTAACTCAAGGCTCCTTCGCCGCTAGAACCACCAAAAGCCACCGATGTGGTAATGGCAAGTACTACTACCCTTTCGGCTACTTCGTGAGGGGCGCGTAACTCCACTTCATCTTCGGCAACAATGACAGGAAGCTGGGCATTTATCTTTACTTCATGTGCTTTCAATATTTTTTCACTGTTTACCTTACGGGCAAGTTGGGCTTCGTTGGCGTTTTCGGGTGGGGTATCAAAGTACTGGGAGTTAATGTGCACACTAAGGTCATCTATTCCACATTTGCCGTTAAGGTCTAAGATCAGGTCAAGATTTTTGTCTAAAAACTGTTGTACTTTAGACTTACCAATGATCACTTTGGGCTGAGCAAACACTATAGCATCTAATTGTTGAATGACTTGTTCTATAAAACCAGTGAGCATAGTACGCACCAGCGGCGAACACAACACCCCACACTCAAAGTTCAACGTTTTTATTTTTTGCATCAGCAAGCCTTTTACCTCTTCGTTGGTACTTTGCAAGTCTCCTACAAAATTGAGCATTCCGGCAAGATTCTGCGTAAGTGGGCTGTCCAGTTCACTGATTTGGTACGATGGTTTGGCACGTTCACGGTACGACAACTGAAACTTTTTCTCAGTACCGAGCAAACCTTTTCTTACCGCTACATTTACCAATTTGCGGTCTTCTTCCTCAGTAACATTGATATTGGCTTGAGGGAAAAACTCTTTAAGAGTAGCCATGATGGTGTCAAAACCCAGCTCGTGGGCATAAATTGTACAATAGTTTTGCATGGGGTTAATTCAGGCTTTTTTTAGGTAGGCAAATATACATAATAGTTTACATCGCCTACAGGCTTTTGCTCATTCGTCTTAAACCTGTGGGGTAAGTTTCTGCCTGTATGAAGTGTTGAACACAAATTGGAAAAATATTTTTACTTTTTTTTAACTACTATTTGCAAACAATCAAAAAGTACTTACCTTTGTAACCTCAAAACAAACAAGGACCGGTAGCTTAGCTGAATAGAGCACCAGATTACGGCTCTGGAGGTCGTAGGTTTGAATCCTACCCGGTTCACTAATTTAAAAATTAAACCTCTGCAAAACACAGAGGTTTTTTTATGCCCTTTCTTTTGTTTTCACTAACACTGCCTCAACAAATACTTAAGAATAACTCATCTCACAGTCAGGTAACCACTCTTGCACTTTTTCTATCTCTGATTTGGGCAAGGGGTTATTAATTACCTCAAGCTGCTTTAGGTGGGTAAGTTGCTTCAACTCTTCTGGAAAACTGGTGATTTTATTATCGTTTAGGTCGAGCGATATCAACCGGGCAAGGTTGCCAATGACGGATGGTAAAGAAGAAATTTCGTTGCCTTCGAGCCTTAAGGTATACAAATTGGTGAGTTGCCCCAACACTACTGGAAACGTTTTCAATAGATTTGCCCCCAAATCGAGGTTAACCAAAGTCTTAAGGCACCCTAGTTCGTCGGGGAGCACACTCAAACTATTATCGCTCAAAATAAGGGTTCTCAAATGCTTTACTTTGCCTATTTGGGGAGGTAATGTGGATAGTTGTTTACCTTCAAAGTTGAGTTTGTCATAGCCATCGAGCAAAAAAGGCAAATGCTGTAGACAAAGTAGCGGAAACATGGAGCACTCCATAGCAAAATGTTGACTTACGGCATCTTTATCCCAGTTGGTAAGCATCTTAAATGCTAACTCAGGGGTGTCAGAAAAGAGGAGTTGTTTGATGTGACTTACATCTTCGAGTCTGTTGTCTTTCATAATATAAGTAGTTTAAGTTAGGTTCATATTTTTTGTATTAGCGTATGTTTAAATTTTGCCTTCGGAGTTAAATCTGTTTCACCATTGACAATAAACAAGAAAACTAATTTTTAAACATACTCTTAATCTTTCCTTTTAAACAATTCTTTGAGTTCAAGGGTGACCGTTTCGGGTTGATAGTCAAACTTTAGTACCCAAAAATACTTGTCTATCCAAACCTCCCAATGTTGATTGGCGAGTTTTCGGGCAATCATTCGCGGGTGGGCAAGGTTGTCATACAAGCTTTGCGAACCAAACTCAGTAGCACTCAGTTGGTGCGCCAGTATCTTGGTGCTCATAATCTCCAGATGACGCAAAGGATTTACTGTAAAAATGTGATTCCAGGCGCTTATCTTAGAGGGGTTCAAATTAATGTCTTTGTTTTTTACTTCTACCTCTTTGTATTCGCTTATTTTAATGGGGGTGTTTGTCGCGTGCAAACGTAGCTGATACAAGCGGTAATTTCTGATTGTCTTGGCGTGGTCATTATAAAATTTTTGCAGCTTTTGGTTCAACTCTTTGGGCATTTCTTGCGGGTCTTTGCCAAACCAACTATACAAGGTCTTGCTTTTTAGCTGAGCCAAATCTTGATAAAGGCTATAGCGAAAGGTGGCAAGTTTTTGCTCAAATTTACGCATTTTGTTGTCTTGGCTTTGCCCTTGTGACAACATCGCCAACGTCAACAGAGAAGTCAATATAGTTTTCATACATGGTGTTTGTTTGCTTAATTGCAAGATATGGGCTTTGGGCAATAAGACAAAGTTTTTTTGTTTCGCCATCGGTTATAAAGCTGTAGTTTTGGGCATTATTGAATCACAAGCTTTTAGCAACAAGCAAAAATTCATATCAAAACCAAAACTTTAACTTCCACGTTTACAGCATTTTCAGGCAATGATAGTTTTGTATATTTCATGAATACGCTCACCAACCAAAGAAATCGAATTTTTCGCCCTGCCAATGCCAACGATTTGGCAAAATTAAGAAGAGGTAAGTGGTCAAACTATGATGAAAAACCACAAGAAGGGGTGCACCTTCGTAGAAAACCCTACAAACTCAGGCGTGGGCTTACTTTTACCCCATTTGCCAACCCTACCCCCTGCAACGCCCATTGTGGTTTTTGTTCGGAAGAGCTTCAGCGTAAGCATCAGCAAAATTTGACTTCTAAAAATATTATCAAAGATCATGATCAGTATTTTCAGGCACTTGCTGCGGTGTTTGACGACTTAAGGGCAGTAGAAAATATTGGGCTCAGTTTGTCGGGGCTTGAGGCTACCAGCGATCCAGGGTGGCTACTCAAACTATTGGGTATGCTACAACAAGACAATGTGCCTCAATTTAACGAAAAGGTGCTCTATACCAATGCCACGGGGTTGCACAATCACCCTGCCCTGATTGATGCCTTGCAAGCAACCCAGTTTGACCGCTTGGAGGTATCGCGTTGCCATTATAATGACGAAATAAACCAACGAGTAATGTATTTTAACCGCAATGAGCCTGTACACAAAAACGAGGTATACGAGCCTTTGATTCAACGACTCAACCCAAAAGTAACGGTAAAAAACTCGTGCATTCTTACCCAAACGGGGGTAAATAGTGTAGCAGAGATAGAGTGTTACCTGGAATGGATCATAGGCTTGGGAGTTACTGAGGTAGTATTCAGAGAGTTGAGTATTTTGGATGACACTTATGTAAATAACCGTACCCGACAATGGACAGAACAAAACCGGGTAGCCTTAGATAGTTTGCTCACAGAGATTATGCCTCAACTCGACCAACTCCGCCAACATTGGGCATATCAATACACCCAGGCAGGCTATTATTATTACAATGAGTGTTTTATATACAGAGATAAGGTAAAAGTGATTTTGGAGACTTCGTCGTATAATGCCTTGATGAATCGTAATGCGCAAGCAATGGTGCAAAAGCTGGTGTTTCATTCCAATGGTAACTTGTGCGGTGATTGGGACCCTGATAGTAAGGTGCTTGCCAATTATTTTGAATGAAACAAGCATTCAGACATCAATCACTTTTTGCTTTTTGGTGTAGTTTTATTTGCAGCTCAATAACAATGTGTTTATGCTTATTTTTAGGAATATAATACGTTGCTTTCTCGGTTTCGTAGCATACACCCAGAAGTTTTACCTGTACTTGATAACCTTGATACTTGGGCACAAGTCGGGCTTGGTAGATGCTATGCCGGGTTGAATCAATATTTACTACTTTATTCAGCATCAAAGTATAATAACCTTCCTTTAGTTTTTTCAACCTACGTAAAGTATTGTCAGGATCGGCATAAAAAAACAGGCTGGTGTCTCTGGTGTCTTTGGTACCAAGTAAATCATACACTGCCTGATTTTTTGTTGACAAATTGTAAGGCGCTTTTTTAAAATTTATTCCTCCAGCATTTTGCAGATAAGCGTCAATATTAGTTTTGTTTAAATTTAGTCCTTCCGTCTGACAATAGGCATACAAAGTATCAAGTGTTGGACGATCTTGAGGGCTATAGTCTTTAAACAAAGAATCTTTTATTTTCTGGGCTTGTTTTTTCTGTTTCAGAAATGGGGCATAAGCAAGCTTGAAAGCTCTTCGGAGACTATCTAATTTTTGCTGGGTACCTTTGAGCACAGGCGTCAACACTTTTTTCAACTCTTTTCTGCTTTCTTTGTGTTTTTGTGGTTTTTCGGCATCTCTGAATATATCAAATAACCTTTTTTCTTGCTTTTCCAACTGTGTCATTTTGACTTTCAGCTCCAACAGCTCTTTAGTGTCAAACAAAGCATACGCCTCTCTATGCGTAGCATCGGTAGTGTAGCCTTTCCAAGTATTAGGTACCCTATAAGCATCAGCAAACGAATATAATGCATACCCTAACAATCCACACAGCCCTGTAACAAACAAAAAAACTGCGATTTGACGCAAAACCCACATCACAGAAGGAGTAGTTGGTTTTTTATGGGGCAAAGGGGCAGTTGATTGCCTTTGGGTGGGCTGTATCAAGGGCACTCTGCTCGCTTTAGCTTTTTGTGCCAAATCAGTGTATACTGCCCAAAAGTCTTCGGTTTCGGTTTGATAAAAAGCCTGCCACAATTGATCGGCTTGTTGTTCTAGTGGGGTGTATTTGATGGGGTATTTTGCCATTACTTTATGATCACTTTTTATAAAATAGCAACGAGGGCAAGTAATGGAAGGTTGCAGGATTTGGAAAGTAGTTGGGAGCCCTGACAGGGGTTTTGAAACCGTACACTTTTTTATATCAAGCGTTTCTTGTCTTTTTCGCTGGTTTTAGTTTTACAACATAAAAATGGACATTGATCTGCTAATTTGCAGGGTAAATCCGAGTTTCATATACCTCAGGCATCCGTTCATTTTTCCGTACAACCACTAATCATCCACCTTGAAAAATGAACGCTTTCTCATTAGCACTCAGCTCCAATGAAGCTATTTTTCTCTGTAAAGAACGTATGTTTTTTTTCCTGTGATTAGTCTTCTCAATAGCATAATAATTTGGATCAAAGTCTACTTTTTTAGTAAGCATATGATAAATAATGGTAGCAAGTTTTCGGGCAGTTGCAGTGATTGCTGCCCCTCTGCCTTTTCGGTAAGCTATTCTGCTGAAAAAACTACCCAGAGGATGATCCTTCATATTACCAATTACATTAGCGGCCTGTCGCAATGCTAAACTTAATTTGTTTTTCCCTTTGGGCGTACGACTACTTAGAACTTTACCACCACTAATTTTATTATTCGGAGCAAGGTTCAACCAACTTACAAGATGTTTAGCACTAGGAAAACGATCAACTCCATCTCCTAGCAAGCAAAGCATACATAAAATGGTGCCATCACTGATGCCGTCTATCTGATATAAATCTACTCCAAAAAAATGGTAAGCAATGGGACGAAGCTCAAATGTAGGCGTGTTTTTATGTCGTTTTTTACGCTTAATTTCAGGAAGCTCAGCTAAGGAAGGTTTACCAATTAAGGTGGTCTTTAAAAGGGCTTCTATTTTTTTATCACTCTCCGTTATTTTGGTCCTATAATGACAATAAAATTGATAGCACTCTTCTAAAATAAAGAGCTGATCTTCTTTCCAGTCACCTTGTAAAGCTAAGGCGATTTCAGACTTACTTTTTTTAACACGATGGTGAGCCAAATTAGCTAAATTAATTGGATTGCGCTCCCCTCCTAAAATCGATTCTATGATAGCTGTACCACTCAAGCCCGTAATATCACTCAGAACTACATCCAACCGTAAATTCATCAGACGCAAAGCTTGTTGGATTTTCTGCATATATGAGGCACTTTGACGAATCAAATATTGACGATGATGATAATAACTTTGTAATGCACGAGCCTGTTCATCAGGCAAAAAACTTCCACTCAATAGACCCAAGCTGTGAAGCTTTTGTATCCACATACAGTCTAACACATCCGTTTTCCTTCCTTTTACATTTTTAGTATACTTACCGTTCACCAACAAAACATCAAAACCAGCATTTTGCAAAGAACTAAACAAAGTTTGCCAATAACTTCCAGTACTTTCCATGGCTACTGTAACAATATTTGACGATTTGAGCCATTGAATTACCTCTTGATGATTCTTGGTATAAACACCAAACTCACGTACCTGATCTTCCTGCTGACCAATACTTACAAAATAACTGGTGGAGCCAACATCTATACCAGCGGCGCAAACATTGACAACCTCCATTGATAAGCTTTTTTCCATAACAACTCATTTGTTTAACAAATAAATGCTTTTGGGAAAAGTAGCTTTGCTATAAAAATTTTCCGTTCGGGATCCCTTGAAGAAGAGTCACCAATTAAATCAACAAATGTCCAACAATAGTAGACTTTCTACTTTTCAACCAGATTTTTCTAGGAACTAGAGTGTATCATTAAATGAATAGGTTTCTTCCAAAAGCGTAGTATTGGTATATACGTTGTCTACCCTAATCAAAGAGTAAGCTTCGCTGGATTTTTCTTTAGCTAAAAAAACGAACCAAAAAAAGCCACCGCTGTAGTTTGATCGCTAAAATTTAATCCATTGCGCCTAAAATGCTCAAACATTCGCTCGTGCCTCGCTCAGTGATCATTTTTTAACGGCTTCATTGCTTAAATTTCTTCACGCTAACAAACTAAGGCGGAAGGAAAAACCTTGTTATTCAAGCACTTTTGATATTGACTAAAAATGTTCTAATGCAAAGCATCAAAAACAATAATTAGTGTACGGTTTTAATGACAGGGATAAACTTTAAGTGACAAGTCGCATGATATTCATCGGTATCTAAGGGCTTGAGGCTGTAGAAGCTTCTATCTCCTAATCTTATAAATTATCAAGTTGCTTGTAGAGTAGCCTCAAACTTGAAGCTTGTTGCTAAAAGCTTGAGGCTATAGAAACGCCCAACTAACTAACCGTACCGCTCAGGGCTAAAAGCCTGCACCTCAATGCTGTTTTTTTGTCCAGCAATACTTTCGGCAATGAGCTTGCCCGTGGCAGGTGCCAGGCTTACGCCCATCATAGCATGACCCGCCGCAATGTTGACATTGTTAAGATGCCCTACTCTACCAATGTAAGGCAAACCATCGGGCGAACAAGGACGCAACCCCCGCCAAACTTGTGATTTTTCGGGCAAGTCTACCTTATAAGAAGGCAAATACTGAGGAATGGCTTTGGCAATGCCTCCTACCCTACGCAAATTGATGCTTTCGTCAAATCCAGTGATTTCCATGGTTCCACCAAAACGAACCTGTCCTTGCATAGGAGTCACCGATACTTTGGCTTCGCAAAGAATAGAAGGAGTCTTTATTTTTTGGGTGGGATGGTCTTTTACCATGAAGCTGTAGCCTTTGCCTGCTTGCATGGGCAGGTTTAAGTTCATTTTTTTTGCCAACATAGTAGACCACACTCCAGAAGCTATTACATACTCGTCTCCTTTGACTACTCCTTTTTTAGTCTCCACTCCCAGCACGCTTTCACCATTGAGTTGAATACCTTCTACTAGGGTATTTTCCAAAATAGTGACCTTGTTGTCTTGCAAATACTTGTGCAAGCTTTCTAACAATACTTGAGGCAACAAGTAGGCATCACCTGGATAAAACACCCCACCCAACACATCGGGCAGGGCTTCTGACTCTAGCTCATGCAAGGCTTTGCGGTCGAGTATTTGAGTTTCTATGCCTAGTGCGTTTGCCTTATGAGCAATCTCTATTTCTTCTTCGCCTACTTTTTCGGTTTTGTACAACATCATCAATCCCGAAGACTCCAACCCAAAATCAGTCAATGCCTGGTCTTGCTTAAGGTCTTGGTAGAGTTGTCGGCTCAGCAAACCAATATTGCGTAAGTGAGGCATTGCTTCTTCTACCTTTTTGGCAGTAGCCGCTTTGTAAAATTTCAGTCCCCAATTAATCAGACTTTTGTTGAGGCGTGGGCGAATATAAAAAGGACTCTCTGCATTGAGCATCCAACGAACGCCTTGTCCTATAATACCAGGGGTTGCCAATGGCACAAAATGGCTGGGTACAATCATTCCGGCATTACCAAACGAACAACCATCTAAAATGGCGTCGCGTTCAATCACTGTTACTTCGTGCCCATCTTTTACCAGATAATATGCCGTGCAGAGTCCTATTACTCCACCTCCCACGATGATTACTTTCTTTTTGTCCATAATATTTGGTTCTGGGTATTGGGGACTTGGTTCTAGGCGAGTTTTACCCAACTTATTTAGCCTTGCAAACCTAACACCTAGTGCCCAGTCCCTAATACCAAATTTAAATCACCTGAAACCCAAACGCATAAGGGTCATCCTCATCGTCAATGGTAATGGTATTGTGTCCATAAATACGCGCCCAACCTTCAATGCTAGGAATAATAGCCTGATGGTCACCTAACTTTACCACGTCTTCTACCCTGCCAATAAATTGACTTCCAATGATACTTTCGTGGATAAATTTGTCGCCTTTTTTGAGCTTGCCCTTTGCAAACCATTGCGCCATTCGTGCCGATGTACCCGTGCCACAAGGTGAGCGGTCAATTGCCTTATCGCCATAAAAAACAGCGTTGCGAGCAGTGGCTTCCGCCGATTTAGTGTCACCCGTCCACAACATGTGGCTCAAGCCATTGATGGTGGAGTTTTCGGGATGAACAAATTCATATTTTTCATTCAAACGATCACGCACCACCCTGCTCCAGGCAATCAAGTCTCCGGCAGTGTAAGTATCAATGCCCTTGAAATTGGGTTGAGGGTCTACTATAGCATAAAAGTTGCCCCCGTAAGATACATCTACCGTAAGCTCGCCCAAGTCGGGACATTCTACAGTCAGGTTTTCGGCGGCAAGGTATGAAGGAATATTGGTCAGTTTTACCGATTTCACTTTATTGCCTTCTTGTTGGTATTGCACTAATACCAGCCCAGCGGGGGTTTCCATGCGTACTTCGCCAGTTTTTTTGGGGCTTACCAAACCCTCTTCTATGGCTATAGTAATGGTGCCAATGGTGCCGTGCCCACACATAGGCAAACAACCACTGGTTTCGATAAATAAAACGGCTACATCGTTGGCGGGGTCTGAGGGGGGAAATAATATACTGCCCGACATCATGTCGTGTCCGCGTGGCTCAAACATCAATCCTTTACGGATCCAATCGTACTCTTTTAAAAAATGTTGTCTTTTTTCGCTCATATTGGCGCCTTCCAGCGAAGGTCCGCCACCTGCTACCAACCTTACCGGGTTGCCGCAGGTATGAGCATCTACACAAAAGAAAGTTTTTTTCATTATCAGTTTTTTAGTCGATAGTTTCTAAAGCTTCAAGTTTTAAGCAATAAATTTCAAGCCTGTGAGCGACTTTATAGAACGCTGATTTTTAACAGCTTATAAATTCGAAGATGGAAGCTGTTACTGCCTCAAACCTTTAGATACCGATGCATATCGGTGTGTCAATTCTTTAGGATACCAGATATATACAAGCGCAACAAGTGATCAGCTTTAACCTGTGCCTCAAGCAACTATAGCCTTTGCAACACCTTGATTTTTAGTGATTGATAACACCCATGTTTATAAACCTGTCACAGCGCTCAGTTCCCAATTAATAATATACAATTTTTTTACGTAATTATAGATTTGATAACTTTGAAAAAATTCAATAAGCAACGGTCAGTTTTTAATCTTTATGGTGGGCTTTAGCAATAAAACAACCTGTAGGCTACCTCATTATAAAAACATCTCAGGGCAATGCCTGCCCTGGATGTAAACTAAGGTATCACTATAATATATATACAAGTTTAATTAAAGCGGCTTTTCTGCTTACTCGCTGGCTTATGCTTGTTCAGCCAGTACAGAAATTGCCTCGTTTGACCACTTCCCGTCGGTTAAACGCCATATATTCAACGGGTTTTCGTCTTGTAATTCTTGCGGTAATAAAGCCTGTGGGCAGTTTTGAAAAGCTACCGGACGGGCAAACCGTTTGATGGCATCGGTACCTACCGAAGTAAATCGGCTATCGGTAGTAGAAGGGAAAGGACCTCCGTGATGCTGCGATGGGCACACTTCTACCCCAGTAGGTACGCCATTGTAAATTAAACGTCCTACGCGGTCTTGTAGCCCTGCAATTATCTCTTTACACTCAAGTAGTTCTTCCTCTTCACCCATTACAGTAGCAGTGAGTTGTCCTTCCAGGCTTTGGATCGCTTGTGCCAGTTCTTCGCGGTTTGCGCATACTACCAGCAAAGAGTAAGGACCGAACACTTCTTCGTGCAAGGCTGGATTTTTCAAAAAATCGGCGCCACTTACTTTGGCCACTACTGCCCTGCCCTGGTTTGGCTGGCTGCTTTGGTCGGCTTGTGCCACTATTTGTACTTCGGTTTGTTTCAGGGCTTGTTCGGCTCCTTCATCAAAAGCTTTGGCTATGCCTTGGGTAAGCATAGTAGCGGGCGCAATGGCCTGTACTGCTTCACCCAATGCGGTCTCAAAAGCAGTCAATTCGTCAGAAGCAACTCCTAACAACAGCCCTGGGTTGGTACAAAACTGCCCGGCTCCCAAGGTGATAGAACCTGCATATTGCTGGGCTATTTGAGCCCCACGATTACGCAAAGCCTGGGGTAGTAATACTACGGGGTTTACACTGCCCATTTCGGCAAATACTGGAATGGGTTGAGGACGTTGTTGAGCAATTTGGTACAAAGCTTTGCCACCAAAGCTCGACCCGGTAAAGCCTACTGCCTGGGTAACGGGATGTTTGACCAATGCTTGCCCTACCGAATGCCCACTGCCGTATAGCATAGAGAAGGTGCCGTTGGGCATGTCACATCTTTCGGCGGCTTTTATAACGGCAGTAGCTACCAATTCGCTGGTACCCAAATGTGCCGAATGTGCTTTTACTATTACTGGGTTACCCGCAGCCAGCGCCGAGGCGGTATCGCCACCAGCTACTGAAAATGCCAAGGGGAAGTTGCTGGCTCCAAACACTACTACAGGCCCTATAGCCACTAGTTGCTTACGCAAATCTACTTTGGGGATGGGTTGACGCTCAGGTTGGGCGGTGTCTATGCGGGCATCTACCCACGAGCCCTCTTCTACCAATTGGGCAAACGCACGCAATTGGTTCATGGTACGTCCACGTTCGCCTATGATTCTGCCTTCGGGCAAACCAGACTCGATACAGGCTCTTTGTACCAAAGTATCACCCAAGGCTTCAATTTCTTCGGCAATGGCACGCAAAAATGCGCCTTTTTGCGCTCCAGAATATTTTTTTAATTGTTGGAAAGCCTCGCTTGCCAACTGCATGGTTTGTTCTATTTCGTCCTTGGTAGCAGCACTAAAAGCTCCGGTTAACACCTCATTGTTGGCGGGATTAAAAGCTTGTTGTTGTTTCTGTCCTTCATCAGAACGAGTGTTACCTATAAAGTTTTTTCCTTGTATATTTTCTTTTGTCATGGGAGTGAAAAGCTTGTGTTATGATTATTTTTTTACTTATTAGTCATTAGCTGTTAGCCTTCGGTATTTTTCTCATATTTGCAAATTTAGTTATAATTTAGAACGACAGGGGGCTGAATGCCACCTTCTAAACAACCTCGTTTAACAATGTTGCTATGTTTACCAAAACCAAGGGCTAATAGCTAAAACTAAGGGTCATCATTCGCTTTGCGAACTATTTAGCAATAAAGCCGTAGACAATTACAATACTTCACTTAGTAAAGAGGGTAGCTCAGGACGATTGGCAAGGCCTGTTTCTATGATTTTGATCACACGCTCGCGCTCTTCGCCACTTAGTTTCAAACGAGGCTCTCTTACATGCTCGGTACCCATTCCAGTCATTGCTTCGGCAAGTTTGATGTTTTGTACCAGCTTTTCCGATACGTCTAAGTGCAACAATGGGTAGAACCAACGATAAATCTCTACAGCCTCTTTGTAACGTCCTTCTTGTGCCAGACGGTAAATAGCTACAGTTTCGGCAGGAAATGCACATACCAGGCCAGCCACCCAACCATCAGCACCCATCATCAAACTCTCAAGCGCAAGGTTGTCTACTCCAGAAAGAATCTTGAAGCGGTCACCTAGTTCATTGATCATGTCTGTCATGTAGCGTATATCACCTGTAGACTCTTTTACTGACTCAAACTTAGGGTTTTGTGCCAGCTCTTTGAACATGTCTATTGTGATCAGGGTTTTGTAAGCAAGTGGGTTGTTGTACAACATAATGGGCAAATCGGTTGAATCTGCCACTTTGTGCAAATAAGTAAGTGTTTCGCGCTCGTCAGAGGCATAACGCATAGGAGGCAATAGCATAAAGCCATCAGCACCTGTTTTTTGTGACTCCTGAGCAAATTCTTTAGCTGTGCGGGTTGTGCTTTCGGCAAGACAAATAATCACTGGGACTCTACCTTGTGCTGCTTCAAGCGCGCTGCCTAATACTTGCTGCTTTTCAGCAATGTTTAATACACCACTTTCTCCTAAAGACCCGCATACGATAATACCATCTACTCCGGCAGTAATCTGCTGGTCGATGTTTTTCTTAAGAGTTACTAGATCCAAAGACTCATCTTCGTGAAAATTAGTAGTTACAGCGGGGTAGACTCCATTCCATGTTACTTTCATATTTGTATTTTTATCAGTTATAAAATAATTTTCTATAGTAATTGTGAAAGCAAAAGTAGGGGTGTTTTTTGCCTGTTGCTTACATTTTATTGACTATTACTAGTACTATATTAACATCAATATAGTATTTCACAACTTTATTATGTTATTTTAATACCAAATTAGCTGTCTACAAGAAGATTTTACCCGTTTTTAATCACAACAAAGTTTAAAAGACTATACTATGAAAGCACTGTATTTTAGAATGCCCAAAACAGAAATTGAGTCATTTAGAGTTCAAATAGACCAAATGCCTTATTTTTATGATACGCTGCATTATCATCCTGAGCTTCAGATTACATTGATACTCAAGAGTACAGGTACCCTGTTTGCAGGGGACGGCATCCACCGCTTTCAACCACTTGACATATTAATTATGGGATCCAATTTACCCCATGTATTACGCAATGACCAAGATTACTATTTACCCACAAGCAATAAAGAAGCGCATTCTATTTCTATTTTTCTTAAGAAAGAATCGTTAGGCAAAGGTTTCTTTGACCTGCCAGAAATGCAACCGGTCAAAGAGCTGTGGCACCATGCATCGCGCGGTATTCGCATTACCAACCAGGCTCCTAGTGAATTGACCGAACGCTTGCGTACTATAGAAGACTCTCAGGGTATTCATCGCTTGGTACAACTACTAGGTATATTTGAATCACTTATCAAAATACCCACCGAAGCCAAAGAGTTTTTATCGAGTGCTGCATTTCTCAGTCCTCAGAAAGACTCTGATAATCAGCGGTTAAATGATGTAATAGACTATGTAATGAAAAACTACACGCGGGATATTAAGTTAAGCGAAATAGCCGAGGTAGCACATATGACGTCCGAAGCGTTTTGTCGTTATTTTAAGCTGCGTACCCGCAAAACATTTTCGGGTTTTCTCAACGAAATTCGCATCGGAAATGCATGCCAGATGTTGGTAACAGAAAAGTACAATGTGTCGGAAGTATGCTTTGCCTGTGGCTTCAATAATTTATCTAATTTTAACCGACAGTTTAAAAAGTTTACGCAACTTACCCCTAGTCAATACTTAAAAGAGTATTGTTATAAGGATAAAGCAGTGCGTTAATTGCTGTATACTTAAATAGAAAACGCTGCGTAGGTCTTTATTCGTTAAGGCTTACGCAGTATTTATATCCACCATTTCCTATTTTCAATAAATTTGCTCGTTTTTTATTAATTTTTCACTATGATTTGTAAGTTTAAATTACAACCAACGCCCTTACATGAAAAATTATAGTTTGCTCGTTGTAGACGACGATAAAAATAACCTGATGGTGATGATTCGCTACCTGGAGAAGCATCACAAACTTCAGGTAAATTATGAGTTTTTGACCGCCCCGAATGGCAAAATAGCCTTCGAAATTGCAAAAAAAACCAAACCCGATCTGATTTTAACTGATTGGGACATGCCCTTGATGAATGGTATAGAAATGATTAGGGCAGTGAGGCAATTGCCCTCAATCAAAGAGACGCCTATCATTATAGTAACGGGTATAAACGATGCTGCTGAAGATTTAAAACTTGCCCTGGATGCGGGTGCAGTAGATTATATTCAAAAACCTGTCAATAAAATTGAACTCAATGCCAGGGTCTACTCTGCGTTGCAACTATACGATGCTTTCAGGACAATTAGGCTGCAAAAAACGGCTATAGAAGAACAAAAAAAACAAGAGTTAGGCTCTAAAACATTACAAATTTACGAGAAAAACCAAATACTGAGCACAGTTAAAAGTAAGCTTGAAAGTTACTTGTTAGACCTCAACCCTGACGATCGTCCGGCGGGTAAAGCCATTGTTAAATTAATTGAACAAAATATGCACCACGACAATGAGTGGGATGCTTTTAAGCAGCAGTTTGACAAGGTAAACCCTCAGTTTTTTAAGGTATTGGAAGAAAAGCACAACGACCTGACAATCAGCGAAATAAAAATGTGTGCTTACATTTATGTAGGCTTAGGCATCAAAGAAATTGCCGACTTTATGCACTTGGAATATGGGGGAGCCAGGGTAAAAAAAACCCGCATTAAGCAAAAGCTAAAGTTGCCTGCCGACCTAAAAATTGATGATTATATCAGAGGATTGTAGACAATAAAGCAGCAAGTCAGGGAGCACTTAATTGGAGGAAGTTTAACCTGCTAATGATCAATAATCAATAAGGTAAGTAACTTTCGAACAAGCTGTGAATCATTGTTTTATAACTTAAGTATTCTTAAGGCTCCCTGCACCACCAATATAAACACTAAAGCCCCAATAATCAGGTCAGGAACACCTGACTTAAGCCAGTGTACCAATGCCCCTGCCACTATTACGCCCAGGTTGATGATGATGTCATTGGAAGTAAATATCATACTTGCCTGCATGTGGGCTTCTTTGCTTTTCGATTTTTGTAATAAATATAAACAGGCTGCATTGCCTACCAGCGCAAACACTGAAACATAAATCATTAGGGTAAAATCTGGCATAGTAGCTACCCCAAAAAATCGTCTTAAAACCTCACTAAATCCCAATATAGCCAATATCAACTGAAAGTACCCGGCAACTTTGGCAATGCGCTGCTTACGTATCAGGCTACCACCTACGGCAAATAAACTCAAAGCATAGACTAAGGCATCGGCGAGCATATCGAGGCTATCTGCTACTAGTCCCATCGACTTGGATATAAATCCAGTGGTGAGTTCTATCAAAAAAAACGCAAAATTGATGAGCAAAACCGCCCACAATAGTTTGCGCTGGTTTCGTGCTTTGGCAAATACCACATTGCCTGCATCTTCAGTATTTACAAGCTGGCTCCCCAGATTGAGCTTGTCCAGTGCCTGGGCTATCTCGTGAGAGTCACCCTCATGAAACACTTGCAAGATTCGTTGAGGAATGTCAAAGTCCAAACTTTTGATAGCTCCCAATCCTTCCAGTTTCATCCTTATCAGGTTTTCTTCTGAAGGGCAATCCATCTTGCTTATTTTAAAGGTTGTTTTTTTCATGTTGTTAGACATTTAAACAGCATACAAATGTTTGAGTCCTACGTACACACCCCCTCGCTGATTCTTTTATCTACTGATTTTATAAACCATTAATGATCAATGTACGATAAAGTCGGAACAGGCTTGAAGCTTATCGCTAAAAGCTTAAGAAGCTTCTACCTATGCCACCAGTACTCTAAATCTAAACACAGGGGAAGCCATCCATACTACTGCGACTGCTCATCTATCAATGTTTGAAAGGCTTGCCAACTGAGCGTAGCGCATTGTTCACGACTGGGAAAGTGCTTCGCAGCGGCAAAAGCTTTAAACTCTTCAGGTATATTGGCGGGGAGCTCGCCGTTTACCACTTGCATAAATACTTCTATCAGTATTTTTGCCTCGGTCAGTGTTTTGCCTTCAATGGTTTGCAACAGTACCGAGGTAGACGCTTTGGACACAGCACACCCATAGCCGTGAAAAAAAGCTTGTTGAATCACTTCTTCTTCCAATGATGTATACAGTTGGAAATGATCGCCACATAATGGGTTGTAAGCTTCTGAATGCAGTGGCAATTCTTCGGCTTTTTTAAAATTGTGAGGGGTTTTGTTATGTGCTAAAATGACACTTTGGTATAATTCGTTCAATGACTTTTCCATAAAACAATCGTCAATATTTTTCCTTTACGTTACAAAAAGAACCTTTCATAAACTCAAACCCACCGTTCATAAACTCTCTATTGCCCAACCCCATAAGTTTTGCTTCCTTTGTTGAGAACTTATGCAAAAAGATTATTTTTTGACGGGGGAGCTAAGTGAATCTACTAAAATACCCTATGCCATTATGCAGCATCTCTTGCCGTTATACTTCCTCAAAAAATAGAGCAAATAACGCTGTTATTAGCCGATTTTTTGACTTGTCTAACCACAAGATATTTTGCATTATTGGCACAATTTATTTTTTCCGTTTCACTAACCTCTCTAATCAACTATATATAAAGTATCAAAGAGCAACATTTACGATCATCGGCGCAAGCTGGTGAATCAACAGTAGGGTGTTGAATAGTTTTTTTTCAAGCAAATATTCTCAAAATTGAGAATATTTGCTTTTTTGTTTGAAGAGGTTTATATCAATTTAAGCACTTCGTCTACAATTTGCTCGGTGGCTTTGGGTTTGCCCAGTTGTCGAATGTTTTGCGCAAGTTGTTGCTGGCGGTTCGTGTCTTGTAGCAATGCCAACGCTGCATCTACCAATAGGCTTTTGGCGTCGCTGTTTTTGATATGAATGGCGGCATTTTTTTCTTCTAATGCCAACACATTTTTGGTTTGATGATCTTCGGCAGCAAACGGAAAGGGTACCAAAATAGCTGGCGCACCTACCAGGCATATTTCTGACACAGCCAATGCACCTGCTCTTGACACAATGATGTCGGCAAGGGCATACGCCAAGTCCATTTCATAGATAAATTCGGTGCGTTTTACCAAAGGGTGGTTGAGTAACCCAGCATTGTCGGGGTTTTCTTCAAAGGAGTTTTTCCCGGTTTGCCAAAGCACTTGTGCTCCCGCATTTACAATTTTATGCAAATCTTTAGAAATACTCTCGTTGATGCTTCTCGCCCCCAGGCTTCCTCCTACAATCAAGATTGTTTGCTTGGCTGGGTCGAGCCCAAAATGCTGAAAAGCAGCTGTTCTTTTGGCAGTTACATCTAACGCCAAAATATCTTTGCGTACTGGATTGCCCGTATGCACAAGCTTTTCGGCGGGGAAGTATTTCTCTAATCCTTCATAGGCTACACAAATAGTATTTACCCGTTTTGCCAACCACTTGTTGGTAAGTCCAGCGTAGGAATTTTGTTCTTGAATAAGGCTGGGCACTCCCATACGAGACGCCACATATAGCAAAGGGCCACTGGCAAAACCACCCACCCCGATGGCTACATTGGGCTTAAATTTTTTGATAATGCGGCGGGCTTTGAGCAAACTTGAGGTAAGCTTGAATGGAAAGCTCAAATTATCTGCCGAAAGGCTGCGCTGAATGCCACTGATCCACAGCCCCTCAATGGGATAACCTGCCTTGGGCACTTTTTCCATTTCCATTTTGCCTTGGGCTCCTACAAACAAAATTTCGGTATTGGCGTGGCGTTCTTTTAATTCGTTGGCTATAGCAATGGCAGGGTAAATATGTCCTCCGGTGCCTCCTCCGCTGATGATGGCACGCACAGGCACTTGATTACGCGAGTTTTCTTTTGGCATTTCCTGTTCTTCCTCCTTTACCTATTTTTTCAATATCTTCATCTACTTCTCCCCGGCTAATGCTTAACACAATGCCCAAGGCTACTCCGGTAAACAATAGTGAGGTTCCTCCCATACTTAACAAAGGCATGGGCATACCTGTAATGGGTACCAAGCCTACCGACACTGCCATGTTGATTAATGCCTGAATGACTATACTGAAGGTGAGCCCGGCAGATAAAATTCCCCCAAAGGGGCGTTTACTGTTGGCCATTACCATCATACCCCGATAAAGCAGCACCAGGTATAACACCAACACCAGCAAACCACCCAATAAACCGTACTCTTCAACAATGATGGAGTAAATAAAATCGGAATAAGGGTTGGGTAAAAAGTTTCGTTGCACACTATTGCCCGCGCCTACCCCCGTAATGCCTCCGGTAGCAATGGCAATGTAGGATTGCTGCGCCTGAAACGGTATTTCGCTAGAGTTGTACTTGGCATTGATCCGGCTTTTGAATGTGCCAGAGCGTTGCCCCATATACAGGGCAGCAGTAATGGATATAAAGCCTACCACTACCAACAATGCTAAATAATTGATTGGTACGCGTCCAATAAACATTAAGATCAAACAGGTGAGGAATAACAACAATGCACTTGATATATCGGTAAGTCCAATTAAACCACATATAATGCCCACCCAAAACAAAATAGGCATAATGGCATCTTTAAAATCGTCTATGCTGCGCTGGCGTCTTGCCAACATACTGGCAAGGCTCGCCAACAAAGCGAGTTTTGCCAAATCGGACGGCTGAAAAGACTGGTTAATGATAGGGATAGTGATCCAGCGACTGGCTTCGTTTATTTTAGGGCCAAACTGCCACGAAAGCAAAAGTAATGGCACAGACAGTAACAATGCAATGCGCGATAAGCGGGAATAATAACGATAGTCGATACGGTGGGTCACCCAAATGGCGATTAAACTGGTAAAGACCAACAGAGAGTGTTTGAACAGGTAATGGCTGTGTCCTTGTTGGTTTTTGTAAGCAATGGTACCAGTGGCACTATATACTACCAATACACTGATAGAAGCCAGGGCTACCACTACCATCCATATAAACTTGTCTCCCTGAAGGTTACGATCAAACCAACTCTCCTGTGGGTAGTTTTCTACCAACTCTTCCTGATCGTTTGTTTTTGTTACGTTCTCTGATGAAGCTTCTTCCATGCTTTCTATAATTTCATTGATCTGCCAGGCAAATCTTTCATTTCGGTGTCTATAGTAGGGGCTATGTTACAGGTTCAAGTCCCTAAATGCCGATGTATATCGGTACTTTAAGCGACAAGCTTCAAGTTCTTAGACACCGAATCGGTGCCACTCCCTATTTAACTGCGTTGAGTAAAAGCTTGTTCAAAAGCCATTTTCAAACAAGCTTTGCTCTACTACTATGTAAATATCAAGCAAATAATTTATCTTTTCTTTTTACGGCTTTTGAGGCGTACCAGCTTTTGTACTGCCTTTTTGAAACTATCGCCGCGTTCTTCGTAGTTTTTAAACAAGTCGTAACTTGCGCAGGCAGGAGACAACAACACCGTGTCGCCAGGTCTGGCAAGATCAAATGCTTGTTCTACTGCTTCGTTGATTTGCTGGGTACGAATAGTTACATGCACGGTTTCTCTAAATGTGTTGTGTAGCTTTTCGTTATCCGATCCCAAACATATCAATATTTTTACTTTTTTGGCAACCAAATCTCTGATTTTTTCATAGTCATTGCCCTTGTCCACTCCTCCGGCAATCCAAACGAGTTTGCGTTCATCTTCGCCCATTTTTATACTGTCAAGGGCATAAAAAGCAGAATCAATATTGGTAGACTTCGAGTCATTGATAAACTTTACTTCGCTCAATTCGGCCACCTCTTCCATACGGTGGGGAGCATTGCTAAAGTTTTTTAG
The DNA here is from genome assembly GCF_947493425.1 of uncultured Microscilla sp. GTDB lineage: Bacteria > Bacteroidota > Bacteroidia > Cytophagales > Microscillaceae > Microscilla. The sequence goes on from NZ_CANLRP010000004.1 coordinate 126,062, forward strand.
GCCTTCGTGCAATACCACGGGTGACGCCCCCAGGATATGACAAGCCTGTAGTGCAATCATAGCATTGAAAATATTATGTTTGCCGGGCAAAGGTAGGTCTGCCACTGGCACAGTCATGGTCTTTTGCTCGTCGCTGCCTCTATCACTAAAGTTTAATACAATGTTGCCATTTTCTTCGTCCCAATAAGACAAACTTTGTTCCTTGGCTTTTTCCGGATCAGCATTTTTTAGGCTTATAGGCAAACAATAGGGCAAAATGCGGTTAGGTGTAGGCTCCTCTCCTTCGCTAACGCCTACTACACCTTCGGTTATTTTCTGCAACCTCTCGGTTACATTGGCATCGTCGATATTATATAAAAAGTAATCTTCCGGAGTTTGTTTTTGGATTACCTTAAACTTAGAAGCGATGTATTTATTGATATTGTTTTCGTAACGGTCCATGTGGTCTTCGGTAATGTTGATCAGCATAGACAAATGAGGGCGAAACTCATAGCAATTGTCTAGTTGAAAACTGCTTACCTCCACCACAAAAAAATCGTAAGCATCGTCTACTACTTGCTTGGCAAAGCTTTCTCCTATATTACCTGCCAACCCCACTTTAAATCCTGCCTGCGTAAGCAAATGATGGGTAAGCAAGGTAGTGGTAGACTTACCATTGCTGCCAGTTATTCCAATCATTTTGGCTTTGGTATACCTTGCGGCAAACTCTATTTCTGAAATAATAGGAATTTGCTGACGGGTTACTTTGCGTACCATAGAGGCGTTTTCAGGAATACCAGGGCTTTTAATTACCTCATCGGCTATCAAAATAAACTCTTCGGTATGTCCTTGCTCTTCAAAAGCAATGTCATTGTCTATCAGAGTTTTGCGATAATTTTCCTGCAAAATAGAGCTATCCGACACAAACACATCAAAACCTTTTGCTTTGGCAAGCAATGCGCTACCTACGCCACTTTCGGCACCTCCCAAAATCACGATTCGCTTTGTTGCGTTTTGCTCTTCTGTTGTTGTTTGATTATCTGCCATTATGTTTATTAATTATTTGAGCGACAAGTTCTTAACTAAAACTAATGAGGCAAGTGTTATTCAACAAATCCAGTGTTTTAGACTTTGCCTCTTAGGAATGGTGTAAAAATAAATTTCTATAGTAACGCTAAAATATTTTGTTGCTAGACGCGGCAAAATATTGGCTAATAGCAGCGCTATTCGGCTATTTTTTAACAACGTATAGCCTCAAAAGATGAGATTAAGAATGTAAATTTATTTTGGTACCATTCCTTATGGTGGGTTAGTATCTAAAAACACAAATATCTTACCACCGCCTGAGTCAAATTTATCACAATATTTAGAATTAGACACGTGATTGGAAAAATAAGTCACAAATGCTGACGCTCTTCCATTAAAAAAGCCCAACCGTTTATTTAAAAACAGTTGGGCTCGTCATCCAGTACGCTGGGTATTTGGATGACTACATGCGCTAATCAGGCAAAAGTATTTAAAGTTGTTTGAATAACTTTGTTGCCTTTTTCTGGTAAAAATTATCCTCTTTCATTAGTTGCTTCAACACACTTTTGCATTTGTCTACTTGCTTGTCTGCCAAAAACGCCAGCGCCAAATACCACAATGCTTGTTTCTGATAACTAGCCGACACGTGGTTTTTCAGTGCCTCAAAACGCTTGATGGCTTCAGGAGCATTGCCATTGCTGAGGTAAGACATTGCCAAATAAAAACTGACTACCTCGGTAGGCTTTTTCTGGGCTATGGCCAACAATTGGTCAATGGCAGCAACATAATTTTGCTGTTCATACATAAGCAGCGCTTGCTCTAATGGCTTTTTTACGGCACCGTTGCGCACTATAGGCGCAGCTACATTAGGATAAGGCTCAAAATAGCTTATAAAAAGTGTTTCTGGTGAAGTTTCCTTGCGGATAAAAAACCAGCCTGCCGTACATATCAATACAATAGCGGCAGCAATACTGACTATACGCCAGTAAGAACGTCCCAAGCGAGGATTCTGACCTTCAGAACCCTTGGCTTCTTCATCTCGAATGACTGAAAATACAGGCGAGGGTAAAGGCGCTGCATTGGCTATACCCTGTAATTCTTTTTTTAGTTCAGACCGACCAAAGGCATGCATGGCAATCAGCAGGTCTTTGGCTTCGTTTACCTCCTTGGCAAACGCTGCATCTGATACTAACCTAAGTTCAAACTTGGTTTGCTCCTCGGCAGATAATTTTCCCTCAATATATTTTTCAATCAATAATTGGTTTGTATTACTCATCTTAAATCTTCTTTCAAACCTGTTTCTTCTATCCCGGATTTTAACCGCTTCATACAACGGTTTTTCTGAACTTTGACCACATTTTCTGATTTGTACCCCAGTTTTTCCACAATTTTTCTAATCGACAATCGATCATAGTAATATAATTTCAATATGGTTTGGCAAGGTTCCCCCAAAGCCTTGATTGCCGCCAAAATATTGGATTGTTGTTCACTAAGGGCTATTTTCTCAAAGGCTATCAGCTCATCGTCTTCCACGTCTTTTATGTGCTCTATGTCAGCCGTCTGATTGCTTTTTTTCTTTGCCCAGCTCAACAATATATTTTTGCCAATTGCAAACAAGTAGGTCTTTGGTGAGCAACTCAACTCTTGTACCTTGTTTTTCATTATATTTTCATAAAAAGCAATGGTGGTATCCTGGTAAGCATCTTCTGCTTCTTGTGGGCTGCAATAAAAATTTTTGATCGCCCACTTTATAAAATCTACCCGGTATTGTTTATATAAATTTACAAGTGCTTCACGTTTTCCTGACCTGATATTTTCAATAATTTCTTTGTGCATTAGTTATTTATCTATATGTTTTCGATAAGATAGGTTAGCGTTTGTCATATTATTTAGGTGAAAACCTGGTATAAGACAAGGTGGTTTTTATGAGGGATTGACTATAACACCCTGAAGTTGCCTACTTTCACAACAAATATTACAACCTTTTTAGTGTTCATAAATGCCATTTTCGTTCAACCCGTGCAAGAACAAGGCAACAATATGTCAAAACTATTGCAATATTACATAAGTACCACAGTTCATACAAAATTTACCAGTATAGAATCCCTCCCTTTTGATGCCACCTATGGTAAATTCAGTACGGTTCTCCCTAATAAAAATGCTTTAAACCTTCGCTTGAATCCCTAAATCGGAGTTGCTGCTTGATAAAAAAGATAAAAATAAGGGAAATTATAGATAAACAATCAGAAAAAAACGTAGTTGTTTTAGGACAAAGGGTGGTCATACTCAAGGTTTGGCGATCTATTTGCTCCGTGAACGGGGTCACTTTTGATGGGCTCCTACACTTAGTTTTGGACACCTATTTTGAATATTGTTGCTTAGTTTCAACAACAAGTTAGCATTGCTGCGATTGACTTAGGAATGGTACCAAAATAAATTTACATTTTTAACGTCATCTTTCGCTGACAGAATTCGTTAAAAAAACTTGTCGTAGCGCTGCTATGCCGCGTTTTTTTGCCTCTCCTGCCAACAAAATATTTTGGCGTTACTATATTTATTTTTACACCATTCCTTAGTAACTTTGTTTCTGTTTTTGCTTAAGGGAGCAAACAAGAAATAACCTACCTATTTTGTAGCTGCTCTTTTGCCCCGAGACTTTGTTACTTTTAGCCTTTGGCAGAGCCCCGAACTTGATTCGGGGGATTTATAAACTCGGCACAGCAAAGCTGTAGCCTCGGTTTGCAGCCGTAGCACTTTAAAAAGTGCCGCGTCTCAGAATAAAATAGTTAGCAAAGAAAAGGTATCCTATTTTTTAATTGCTCTCTAACTTATCTACTAGTACTAAAAATGCCTCATGTTGATGGCTCAACAACAGCACAACAGTTTTTTGAATGAATAACAATAATCTACATAAACTACTTCTTAAGAACCCTCACAAGTTTATTGCATCTAATGAAATCCAGGAAATCATTAGAAAAACAGCCTATAAATTCACTAGTCGAGGGGGCATTCACGGTTTTTCAAAGGATGACCTTGCACAAGAGATTTTGTATGTTATTTTAGAGAAAAAAATTGGTTATATCGCCCAAAACTATAACCCTGACATTACCAGCATTCAGAGCTATATGAGCAGAGTTGCGTTTAATATTTGTCTGGAGCTACTCAGAAAACAACAAAACAAACCTGTACTTAAAAACAGTTTGGATGCTGATACCGAGAACTTGTTGATCAACGAACATAACGGCACTACTCCTGAATCTAGTTTTATAGAAAAAGAGATAATAGAAAGAGAAGTGGAGCGTTTAAAGAGTTATCTTAAGATGTTTGCAAAATATCAGCATAAATTTACCCTCTTGCTTAAACTCTACTGTAGAATTGTACTGACCAAACAAGATTTCAAGAATTTTGCGGTGGGTTTTTCAAGCAAAGAGCTTAATCTCTATTACCAACAGTTTAGCAAAGAATACACTGATTATTCCGATAAAGAGATCTATCAAATCATTACTCCTTTACTGAACAAAGTAGAAACAAAACAAAACTCCCCTGACTCGATTAGAAAGTGGCTGGATAGTAAAGTCTCTGCTTTAAAAGAAGTAATGAACCAAAGCCCTCATTATCAATACGATACAGAGGCTTTTAAAAATTTAATCAGATTATTGTAAAAAAATCTCCATAACTCAAGCCAAACTTGGGTATATATATACAACAACATATACTATTTTAACCAAAACTGTCCGTTAAGGCGTTTAAAAATAGTATGTGTATAAAGGGGCTCATTCTACGGCTCCTTTATAATTAAATAAAAATTAACATTCAAATAGATATATTCATCACAATGTATGTCTATGGTGTAATACACAACAAAAAAGGGTAGTAAATTATAAATAATGTGGCAAAATGAAAGAAAACCATGTAATGTTCAAACAATCAGTATTTTTTGATGATAATGGTGAATTAAATGATACAGGAATTTTATTATATGTTGATGCACTCAGACTTCAACGGGAAAGCGAATTACCAGAAGATTTGGTAGAACATGTGACCAACTCGGTAAACGATCAAAAGAAAATTTTTGAGTATTATGAGTTTGTCAAAGATGATGACCCCCAGGAGCTTATTCCTCATCCTTATTTTGATAAAAACACAAAAAAAAACACCCCAGTAGTGGGGCTTAACAAGTTTCAGGGGCTAGGCATTGCAGCAGCATTATTGCTCACAATGGGGGGAGGGTACTTAGCAACCAAATTATGGAAATACGACAATGGCAAAACACCAGGTAACCGGATAACAGTTACAGACTCTGTTTCAAGTTCAAAGAAAAACATGGCGCCTACGCCCATCAGCAAAAAAGGCACGGTTAAATCCATCAACCAGCAACCAACCACTGATAGTGCTCGCCCAAATTCTAACAGCAACTCAAGCAAAGAGACTCCTCTACCCAACAAAAATACTCAACCTATATCACCCCAAACCAACTTATTGGAAAATGAAAAGTTGTTGGCAATGCAGCACATTTCTTATTATGACAACCAAATCAACCGTTTAAGTAACAACCGTTCGGGTAGCATAAAGGTGATTGCTCCAGCAATTGATGCTCAAAGTAAAAACATTGTTTTTCGCTGGACAAATCCTACACAAGACTCGTTACGACTAGAGGTTTTTACCAAAGAAACCGATGATTTGGGGAGAAAAGCATTTATGATTGCCCCAAAAAGTAGTCAATTTACACTTCCGGCAGATTTTAAGTCTGGCTTGTATTACTGGGAACTCAAACAAGTAATGAATAATAGTCGGGAAAAAAGGGTTGGACTGGGTAGATTTATAGTGGCTAAATAACCTACATACCATACACTAAAAAAAGGCTTGATGTTTTTGAATTTATTTCAAAAACATCAAGCCTTTTTTTATACCATAATCTCAACCACCTGCTGTGCTTTAGACGCTACTACTCAAGTAACTTTTAAAAATTACTTGCGTATTTTCATAATACAAAGTTTTAAACACGACCTAAACTTGCCTTAATCGGCGTTTCTTGTCGTCCAGATAAGCTAATTATTTTTATAAAACAGCGTATTTTTTTATATTAGACTTCTTGCGAAAGTGTTTTAAGCAGCATTTGCATTTACGAAAGTAGCAATCAGTGTCGCTCTTAGACCAAACCTGCTATGACTACGATAATGGTTTTTCAATAATTTGAA